>CAJMSL010000019.1 GCA_905216045.1 uncultured bacterium | reverse complement strand
TACGCCGGCGCTGCTCAAGCAAGCAGTCTACGCGGTGCTCTTTGGCGACGTGATGATGCAGATGCTCTATCGTTGCCGTCCGTACGAGGCTACGCCCGGTGCCGCCAATGCGCTCTACGAGGAGTACATGGCGCGCGCCCGCAAGCTGGCGCCCAAGTTCAACAGGCATAATTACACCAAGCTGTGCCGCGAAGCCATCCGCGCGTTCGATACCATGCCGCTCGTGGGCGAGGGCACCAAGCCGCGCGTGGGCGTGGTCGGCGAGATTCTGGTCAAGTTCCACCCCACAGCCAACAACCACGTGGTCGATGTCATCGAGCGCGAGGGTTGCGAGGCCGTGGTGCCGGGCCTGCTCGACTTCTTCCTGTACTCCATGAGCAACGCCGAGTTGCAGAAGGACGAGCTGGGAAGCTCCGCTACCACGCGCGCTGGTATGCAGGCGCTCATCAAGCTCGTGGACTGGATGCGCACGCCGGTGGAGGAGATGCTCGAGAAGTCCCGCCGCTTCGAGGCGCCCGAGCGCATCGGCACCATGGCCGACAAGGCCCGCACGGTGCTTTCGGTGTGCAACAACATGGGCGAGGGCTGGCTGCTCACGGCCGAGATGCTCGACCTGATCGATCATGGCGCACCCAATATCATCTGCACGCAGCCCTTCGCGTGCCTGCCCAATCACGTGGTGGGCAAGGCCGTGATTAAGGAGCTGCGCCGCCAGCATCCCGAGAGCAACATCGTTGCGGTGGACTATGATCCTGGTGCGTCCGAGGTCAACCAGCTCAACCGTATTAAGCTCATGATCAGCGTGGCCAAGGAAAACATGCGCGCCGGCAAGGGCTTTAAGCTTGAGAAGGTGGCGCCGCTCGCGATGGACGAGGTCACCGGCCAGATGCGTGCCCACGACGGCTGCGTGAGCTGCGGTTCGGTCGATGAGAGCGCCGTGGCGTCGGTCGCTGAGCGCCTGGGACGCGTCATTAAGAAGTAGCTGGCCTGCTATGGGCTGGATATGAGACAAACGGGTGGTAGCCGTACCGGCTACCACCCGTTTTTGCTGAACATATGTTGCGCAAATGACCTTGCTACAGCCTTCCGTGGGCTTGCCCGATTTTTGGGCCGGTTCGGGCTTTGAGGACAAGCTGCTGCAGGCTCAAGGAGATTTTTCGCTCAATGCAGGCCGGCACAGCGTGACCTATCTGCCAAACGACGAGACGACCGCTACGGTCTACCCATCGCCACCTACGAGATGGAAGCCGAGAAGTACATCTACCGCGTGTACAAGTACGAGCTGTAGGGCCGCGCTTAGGTTTGACCAATGGAGTATGAAAACACGCCGTTCGCCGATGCCCCCTCCGCGAGTGGCAGCCATATGGTTTGATGTCAGAAGCATATAGTTGTCACCAGCCTGCTGGCGACGTTCCCCCTGATATCGGAGGTTCCAGGTATGTTTCGCGCTCCGTTAAACAACTATCGGTTGGTCTAACATGGGTCGCCGTGCTATTTCGATAACCCTTGCAGTGGTCTGCCTGGCTGTGCTCCTGGGCGCTACAGGGCTGTTTGCTATAAGCCGGGAAACGTCCTATATGCAGGAATGCGCTTCCGAAGGGTTTGCCATTGACGGTTACTATCGGGACGACAAGACGAGTCTGGAAACCCTGGCCTTTCTTGAAGAGGATAACCATCGGTGGCAACTGGTCGACAAAGACGGCAACTGCGTTGACGGGCAGTTTAAGCGTACGGATGACCCCAACATCCTGATATTAAAGAAGGAAAACGGCGAAGAATTCGGCACGGTTCACGTTGCGTATATATCGCGCCGACGCAATCAGGGGCAGATTTACCTAATTAGAAATACTGAGGTGACCCGATTTTATCTTGTGAGCACCGATACGGCGTTTACGGTGGAGTCTGGCGATGTCGATCTGGACAGTTGATTCACAGCAATAAAACAGCGAGCGGGGCGCGGGCGTGAACTGCACCCCGTCATTTGCTCGTGTCCGTATCGCGACTGCGCCTAGTCGTAACTTGCGTCCGTGCGAGCATTCATCCCGCACCGGCATCACTTTACGTCAAATTCCACGCGATCGAGCTCGGGCACGTTGAGGTCGATGAGCTTGCGGGCGACGTGACGGTCGTGCGCCCCGAGCGCCTCGCCTGTCGTCACGTGGGCGATAGTCTGGCGCTCGACAAGGCCCTCCTCGTCGCCCTCGGTGGCCGAGGTCTCGACGGCGACGGTGTAATCCTTAAAGCCCGGCAGCACCGCGGCAAGTTCGCGCGTGGTTTCGGTGACGCCGTAGCCGTCCTGCACGCCGGCCTGCGCCGAACCAATGGAACCCGCGGTCATAACGATGCAGGGGACGGCAAAGATCACCGTGCCCACGATGATGCGGCGGCGCACCTTGCGCGATAGCTCGTTGACCTCGGCGTTTTCCTCGGCTGTCACAATGCCGTCGCCGTTGAGGTCGCGCTTGAGCGGCACGCGCAATAGAAGTAGTACGGCTTCGGCCGCGAGTGCGATAAAGACCACGTTGATGCCAAACTCGTAAAGCGCCGAGAGAAACAGCGACCCGCTTGCGATGGCGATGCCGTAGCCCGCCGCGCACAGGGGCGGCATGAGCGCGGTCGCCACGGCTACGCCGGCAATGAGCGTCGAAGGCTCCTGATCGCGCGAGTTGCCCAGCCCGCCCGCAAAGCCGCCCGCGAGCGCGACGGCAAGGTCCCACACAGTCGGCGTCGAATTGTCGATGATGGCGGCCGTGGTGGTGCCAAGGGGTGAGAGCTTAAAATACAGCGTGGACGTGATCAGGCAAAAGACCATCTGCAGCGCGAGGCTGGCAATGGCCTCGACGGTGATCTCGCGGTCGAGCGTGGCGATGCCGTATGCCATGGCAAGAACCGAACCCATGAGCGGGCAGATGAGCATGGCGCCCACGATGGCGATGTCCGAATCGATATCGAGGCCGATGCTCGCGATCAACATGGCGATGATGAGGATGCACAGGTGAGAGCCGGTCAGGCGCGCCCCGTTTACAAAACGCTTGCGGATCACGTGATAGGGCGCGCGTCCCTCGCGAATGTTGAACGCGCGCTTTAAAAAGCGACCAGCCTGTTCGGCAGCCTCACTATGGGCAGGGCGGATGCCGTGGCGCCGGTGATGGCGTTCACGCAGTCGCTTGATTTGTTGTTTGTCGAGCTCCATGTCCACCTCGTTCCAGCGCGGTCCGCGCAACGCCCCCGTTGTCCTAACTCTACACCGTGGCGGGCGAGGTGTCTGTTGGATGCGGAATCCGATAGGACGGATGACGCGGGAGCAAATGCAAATCACAGGCTCAATTCCATCACGCGAAAATATGATGCACCAGCTCCTTCAAATGTGACGAAATTGTGAAGCACAGGAGCATGAATTTCAAAAAATCCGCTGGTCGCCAATGTTGCGCAACAGAATTCAAAAATCAGCTCCTACATTTTGAAGCGTATGGATACATCCGTGTCAAAGGGAGAAAGCCATGGCAAACTACAGTCCACAACACTTTGAGCCTCGGGCCAAGACTGTCAACGTCAAGGGCGTTGCTAACCGCGCCGTCGCAACCGTTTTGACGGCGGGCCTCATCGCTCAGCCGCTCATGTCGCCGCTGGCGGCAATCGCCGCACCGTCAACCGATAACGGCGATTCTGTTCAGGGGGGGGGTAGTTCTGTAGAGAATACCGTTGCCGCCGGTAACCAAGCGGTCGTAAAGACGGCTGCCCAGCTGGCCGAGGAGTCGGCAAAGCAGCTCAAGGACGCTCAGGCCGCCTACGATGCCGCCCAGAAGAAGGCCGACGCGGCGGGCCAGTCTCAAAAGCAGGCACAGCAGCATTAGAATCTGGCCTCGCAGGCGGTGAGCGACTACGATATCGAGCAGAACGCTGCAGAAGGCGCCGCGCTTCAGGAGAAGATCGACGAGCTTAAGTCAGCCGTCGAAAAGACCGAGCAGCAGCAGAAGAAGCTGGGCGACCTGAACGATCAGCTCGAACAGGCCAACAAGAGTGTCGAGGATAAGACCCAGGCGCTCAAGGACGCCAAGGCAAAGCAGGATGAGGCCAAGAAGGCCCTCGATGATGCCCAGGCCAAGCTCGAGGCCATGGGTATGGACGAGTACGAGGCCGCCAAGAAGGCCGTCGAGGACGCGCGGGCAAAGCTCGATGACGCCAATAAGGCCGTTACTACTGCACAGGACAATCTGGACCAGGCCAAGGCTGCCGAGGCCAGCGCCCAGCAGGAAAAGCAGAATACCGAGGCAGCTTTGACGACTGCCCAGGCCAAGAAGCAGGAGACTGCCGCTGCTCTCGCAGCCGCAACCACCGCGCGCGATAACGCCCAGCAGAAGTTCAACCAGGCGCAGGCCGCGCTCGATGCTGCCGTCTCGGGTACGGGTGTTGACCTGAGTGCGCTTGAGGCCGCCAAGAAAGCTGCTGCTGGTGAGCTCAAGACCGCGCAGGCGGAGCTCAATGCCGCGACGGATGCCGACGCCACCGCACAGACAAATCTGCAGGCCGCCCAGGCTGCCGTCGCTGCCGCGCAGGAGAAGGCCAACGCCGCCAACGCTGCTGTAGCATCTGCCCAGTCTGCATACGATGCGGCAAACAAGGAGTACAAGGACGCGGCCAGTAAGCGTGACGCCGCGAAGACGGCATACGAGCAGGCCCAGCAGACCGAGGCCGACAAGAAGACCGCGTACGATAAGCTTGCCGAAGTTCGCAAGCAGAAGCGCAGTGAGTGGGAGGCAGCCTGCGCTGCTTCGAACGCCGCGGAAAAGGCTTATGACGCTGCTAATGTCCAGGTTGAGGCTCTTGAGCAGCAGATTGCTGACCTCAAGTCCAACATGACCGTTGACCAGGAAGTCATCAATAAGGGCATGCTCGGCTTTATGGCCTACATCAGCAACAGCAGCGATTTCACGGCTATGCAGAAATCGAACGCCAAGGACGCAATGGCTACACTCACCGGCGCTGACGACAAAGCCGAGTGGTATGACGATTACGTCGATCAGGACATGTCTCGCGACACCAATCCGCTTTCCTTGGAACAGCTGCGCAACGCCCTGACATATCTCGACACCCAGAACAACCTCCGCAAGGCGAACGGTCAGTCGGCGCTCAGCGTCAGCCTCCGCATGACCGCAGCAGCTGCACTTAACGCCTCATATTCATCGAATATTTGGGATCACTCGAACTGTTACTTCGATAATGCTGAGAATCTCGCAGGTGGTGGCGGTGCATATACCGGTGGTGAGACCGAGGATACCCTGGGCTGGCCCTACACCGGTCTCTACACTCAGGAGAAGGTTAATTACGAGAATTGGATTAAAAAGTACGGTGTGGATAGCGAGGCCGGCAAAGATCTCATGGCTCATCGCTATGATTCGTACTATATCTACCAAAACTATTACGATGTGTACCACGGTACAAAAGATAAGAATGGCAATCAAAGAGGAGCCGCCTGCGGGCACTATCTCAACATTATCGATTCCGCTACGGTGGCTATCGGCATCGCGACCGGTAGCGGTAAGAACACCGATTCCGAGGTAACCATATTCGATTACAGCGCTGATGACACTCAGGCTGATTTCACTGTTTCCGAGTTCAAGAAGCTCGTCAACGACTACATCGATTCTGCCTATAACGCTGGCGGCACGCAGGCGCAGAAGGCGCAACTCAAGGAGCTCCAGAGCAAGCTCGCCGAGGCGCAGAAGACGCTGGGCACGGCCGATACGGCATATCTCGCTGCTCTCAATAATCAGAAAGGCGCACAAGACGCCTATACCGCAGCCGACACGAACGTGAACACCGCCAAGGGCGAGTACGAGAAGGCTAAGTCCGGCACCGCCGCCGCGAAGACGGCATACAACGCCGCGAAGGACGCGCTCGGCGGAATCGACATCGAGTCCCTCGAGCAGAACCTCGATACCGCCAAGGGCGAGGCTGCCACTGCCCAGGCAGCTCTCGATAAGGCAAACGCCACGCTTGCTGACAGCAAGACGAAGGCAGCCGAGGCCGCTGCTCACAAGGCGAAGGCTCGCAGCGCCCGCGATGCCGCCAAGGCAAAGTCCGAACAGGCCAATGAGGCGTATGACAACGCCACGGCTTCGGTCAAGGACCTTGCCGCCAAGCGCGATGCCGCCCAGGCGGACCTTGCGAATAAGCAGGGCTCGCTTGACGATGCCAAGAAGGCCGACGACACTGCCCAGGCTGGCGTTGACAAGGCTCAGGCCGCAGATACGCACGCCGCGACCGCTCTTTCGGACGCCAAGCAGGCAGTTGCCGCCAAGAAGCAGGCCCTGTCCGACGCACAGGCGAAGGCCAAGGCCGCCGAGGGCGAGCTGGCTACCGCGAACAAGGCCTTCGAGCGCTTCGCCGGCGCCCAGAAGGCGGTCGACGACGCCAAGGCCACCTATGACGCTACCGTCGCCGGTGTCGCCGATGCCCAGAAGCAGCTCGAGGCCGCCAACGGAGCCGTCGTCGATGCGAACTTCGAGATCGTCAAGGCCAAGGCCGAGCTTGCCAACGACGAGGCACTCAAGGCCGATCTTGAGGCTGTCGACCACAAGGCATCCCTTGCCGCGGGCACGACGGGCAACGAGAAGCTGGTCAAGCTGAACGCTGCCTACGCTCGCTACAAGGCTGCCGTCGATGCCGCTGCTGGTCTCAAGGCTGCTCTGAGCGATGCCGATGCCAAGCTGTCCGATGCCAACGACGCCTATGCCGCCGCGCTTGCCGAGCTTGGCGATGCCAAGGATGCCCTGGCTGCCGCGCAGGCCGAGTACGACAAGTATCATCCCAAGGCCGAGCCGCAGGCCAAGCCTCAGGTTGCGCAGGCTGCTGCAAAGGCCCCCGTTGCCAAGAAACAGGCTGCGCCTGCCGCGCTCGCCCAGACTGGCGACAATTCCGCTCTTGCGGGCGAGGTGTTCGTCATCGGCGGTATCACTCTCGTGGCCGCTGGTGTGACGCTGAGCGATCGTCGTCGCAAGCAGATGTAGCGTTTCGAGCGTAGTTTCTGCAACGAACTTCGGTTCATAGCAGGAGCGCTTCGATGGCTTAACCGATAAGGCCGGCGCGCTGTCATACGCAGCGCGCTGGCCTATCTTTGTTTCGATATCAAAAAGCCCGGTCGGTAGCCGCGAAAGCTACCGACCGGGCAAATCGTAGGCAATATGGTTGCTGTCGAGCAGCTGCTCGACTTAGCCCAGCAGGCTCAGACCCACGGAGACAAACGCCAGGATAACGCCGACGATGGACTCGCCGCCGAGCAGGCCGCTGGCGACAACCAGGCCCTGTTCCTGGAAGGCGGCGTCCTTGGCAGCCCTCTCCTCGTCAGAAAGACCAGCGGTGGCATCGCGGTGGGCGGACCACTTGTCGTAGGCGAGCTTGACGCAGGAGCCCAGGAATGCCGTGAGCGACATGTAGAACGGCAGGTACACGCCCAGGCCGATCATCATGGCCGGAATGCCGAGCCAGTACATGACGATGCCGGCGATAAAGCCGCCAACGAACCACGGCACGCTCGGGATGCCCGAGACCATGGTGGCGACGACGCTTGCCTGCGCGGCAACAAAGCTCATGTCGGGGCCAAAGGCGTCCGGGCCATAGGCGGTGACGAGCGCGACCATGACGGCTGCGGCGACCAGGGCGCCCACGATGCCGCCAATGGCTTGGCCGATCCACTGCGCACGCGGGTTGGTGCCCAGCACGGCGCCGGCCTTAAAGTCGTTCATGACGTCGCCCGCAAGGCCGCACGCCACGGCCACGATGCCGGCGATAAAGAACAGCTTTACCTGAGCGATCTGCGCGAAGGCTGCCACGATGAGCATAACGATGAGGCCAAAGATCTCCATGGGGTCGATGCCCGTCTGGCCGCAGCTCTGTGCGCTCATGATGGTGGTGACAAAGGTGAACAGCGTCACGATGACGGCCGGGACGGGACCAAGGTCGAGCGCGATGGCGACGATCACAGCGATGGCGGCAGCGCCCAGGCCGATGCTGCCGGCGTCGAGCGTAAGGGAGCCCTTGATGAGCGACTGCTCGTCGGTGTCGGTGTAGCTGTCGGCGGCAAGACCGCGGACGATACCGGCGACCTGTGGCAGGATGTCCTTGAGGACGACGGCGACGCCAAAGCCCATCATGAGGCCCATGCCCAGGGACTTGACGATGCCCTGTGCAGTCACAACGTCGAACAGACCGGCAGCGGTGCCACCCACGATGATGCCAAAGTTGCCCAGCAGCGCGCCGGCAAACCAGAAGGCGACGGGGGCGAAGCCCACGAGGAAGCCGACGGAGAGCAGCATGGGCGAGTTGTAGATGCCAAAGGTCACGCCGGGGATGTTGAGCGTGCACAGCATGCTGGGCACCACGCCCAGGGCGTCGCGCAGCACGCTATAGATGCCGGCGATGGCCATGGAACCAAAGAGCTGCTTGCCGGTCTTGCCGCCGGCCTCGGTTGCGCGCAGGGTCTGAGCTGCGGCGTTGCCGGTGGGGAACTCAAGCGCGGCGTCCACGATAAAGTGACGGTGGATGAGCGCGGTGGCCAGCAGGCCCAGGATGGTGCCGGCGAGTGCCACGATAAACATGTCGAGCCAGCTGATCTGGTCGGCATAGCCCAGCATCCAGGCGCCCGGGATGGTAAACGCCAGACCGCCGGCGACCATGGCGCCTGCGGACATGATAGTGTGGGTGACGTTGGCCTCGTTGAGACTGGCGTTGCCCATGAGCTTAAGGAAGAACAGCGAGATGACGGCAGCGAAGACGATCGGCCAGGGGAGTGCGCCCATCTTGAGGGCGGTGTAGGCCGAGCTTGCCGTGATAATCACGCAGCCAAGGACGCCGATGACGACGCCACGCAGCGTGAGTTGTCCGCGCATCGAAGCGCGGTTCGAGGGATTGCTCATATAGAACTCCTTTGCGTATATCCGCTTCCCCCGGGAGCGCCGCTACGGATACGGCGCGGGAAGTCGGGTTACCAAGGGCCGCCGCGTGAGCTCGCGTGCGGCCGCGCACCAGTATAGCGGCAAGCTAGTCATTTTGGGACGGGGCTATTTTAGCTACCCTTTGACAGTTGATGAATTATTTGTGATTGGGGCAAATATCAACCGACATATTGGGGTAGCTAAAATAGCCCCGTCCCAAAATGACTACCTGGGATGGCTGGTTCGGGTAGGCGATATACTGCTGGGCAGACGAAAGGAGCGCCGACGATGCTTAATGGGTGCGCATATATATTGACGGTCGACGTGGGTAACACGTTCATTCGCTTTGGTCTGTTTGCCGAGGATTCGGCCGCGGCGCAGGAATGCCCGCTTGCGACGTGCGAGATCACCACGCCGTCGAGCATCACGGCAGACGAGGCGCGCATGCGTCTCGTGCAGGTCATGGCCGCGCTGGCGGCCGATGCGGGCATGCCCGGCGTGCTCGTTCCCGCGGCCGCAGTGCTGAGCTGCGTGGTCCCGGCGCTCGAGCGCCCGTGGAAGGCGGCGCTTTCCCGTACCTGCACGGGACGCGTGCTCACGGTGGGACCGGGACTTAAGACCGGCATGCCCGTGCACTACGACGACCCGGCCGAGATCGGCCCCGACCGCATTGCCGACGCCGTGGCGGCCCGTGCCGTCTACGGCTCTCCGTGCATCGTGATCGACCTGGGCACGACGACCAATATTGAGGTCATCGACGCGTGCGGAACCTTTGTGGGCGGCGTTATCGCGCCGGGTCTGGCGCTCGGCGCCCGCTCGCTCTCGGCCGCTGCGGCGCGCCTACCCCAGGTCGAGCCCTCGGCACCCACGCATGTCATCGGCCGTAACACGCGCGAGGCGATGCGCTCGGGCGTGGTCTTGGGCGAGGTGGCCCGCATCGACGGCATGCTCGACATGGTGCTCGCCGAGATGCGCGCGACCAAGGCCGCGGGGGAAGGCGACGTGCCCATCGTCATCACCGGCGACGATGCCGAGGCACTCGCGGCGTTGGTCGGCCACAGCCTGACGGTAGACGACGCGCTGACGCTGCGGGGTCTCGCCGAGCTCTACCGCATCAACCAAAAGCCCCGCCGCGTGTAAAAGTGAGGGCGCCGGTGGGACAAACGCCCCCACCTTTCACCTGCTACAATGGGTCAAACTATTGCGATTACGGAGGTGTCTGCCATGTCGGACGATCTTCATCAAACTTCGTCAGGCAAGCGCCTGGACGTCATTAGCTGGGACGAGTTCTTTATGAGCGTGGCCATCGCCGCGCAGCGCCGCAGCAAGGACCCCAACACGCAGGTGGGTGCGTGCATCGCCAACACCAACCACCGCATCCTTTCGGTGGGCTACAATGGTACACCCTCGGCGCTCAACGACGACTTTTTTCCGTGGGGTACGAGCGACGACCCGCTGCAGGACAAGCACAACTACGTGGTCCATGCCGAGGCCAACGCCGTGCTCAACTACCGTGGCTCGCTCAAGGACCTCGAGGGTTCCACGGTCTACGTCACGCTGTTCCCGTGCCATGACTGCGCCAAGATTTTGGCTCAGGTGGGCGTGGGCGAGGTTGTCTACCTGGACAACAAGTACGCCGACACCGATGACGGCCGTATCAGCCGCCGCATTCTCGACTCCTGTGGCATCAGCTACCGCCAGGTTATCGTCGATGTTCACATCGGCACCGAGGGGCGGGCTCGGCAGTAGCGCGTGGCAACGCCAGCTGGCGGCAAAAGCAGCTAAAAGAGCCCCGTCCCAAATTGACTACTCGTGAAAGTCGCGTCCGCGCGCATGGACGGCTCGTGAGCGGGTACACGGCTGTAGTAACATAGCTCTGTCCGCGGGCGCGCCCGCGTTATTGTGAGAAAGGAGCCCCTGTGGCTGTTAACGAAGAGCTGCTTAAGAAGGTTCTTGAAGAGATTCGCCCCAACCTACAGGCCGACGGCGGCGACATGGAGTATATAGGCGTTGATGACGAGGGCGTCGTCAAGCTGGAGCTTCAGGGCGCCTGTGCCGGTTGTCCCATGAGCGCCCTGACGCTTTCCATGGGCATCGAGCGTATCCTCAAGGAGCACGTGCCCGGCGTTACGCGTGTCGAGCAGGTCAATGCCTCCGGCGAGACCGATGACCTGTACGACGAGTATGCGCCGTTCTAAGAAGTGAAAGCTGCGGGCGATATGCTCCGCATAGACGTCACGCCCGAATATGCGGCTGCGAGCGCAAGGCCCGCGGCCGCATTTGTATGTAGGGAGCAGGGGGACCGATATGCTCAACGACCTCTACCATATGCTTGATCCCGTCGCCATCTCGGCGGGGCCCATCACCATCTACTGGTACGGCTTGGCCTATGTGGTCGGAGCTCTGCTCACGGCGGTCGTCATGTACCGCACGCAGCGCCGTTGGGGTTTTGACATTACGGTCGACGACCTGACGAGTGTCGTGGTCGGCGTGGTCTTTGGCCTTATCATTGGCGCCCGCCTGTTCTACGTCATCTTTTACGGCGACGGCTACTACTGGGTGCATCCGCTCGAGATCTTTGCCACCAACGAGGGCGGCATGAGCTTCCATGGCGGCCTGGTGGGCGGCATCATCGGCGGCGTGCTCGTGTGCCGCATGTACAAGCTCGACGCCTGGACCATCGCCGACCTTGCCGTTATCGGTGCTCCGCTGGCCTTATGTCTGGGACGCTGCGCCAACTTTGTCAACGGCGAGCTGTGGGGCAAGCCGACCGATCTGCCCTGGGGCGTGATCTTCGGTGGCCCCGCGGGCGATATGCCGCGCCATCCCTCCCAGCTCTACGAGGCATTCCTCGAGGGTATTGTGCTCTTTTGCATTCTGCAGGTGCTCAGCCGCAAAAAGCCGCTACTGCCCCAAGGTACGTTTATGGGCGTGTTTGTGATGGGTTACGGCATCGTCCGCTTCCTCATTGAGTTTGTGCGCGTGCCCGATGCCCAGCTGGGTTATCTGCTGGGAGGCGTCATCACCATGGGTCAGCTGCTGAGTCTTCCGCTCGTAATCGCGGGACTGGCGCTCATCATCTTTGCTCGTCGCCGCAACCAGCCCCAGCGCATCTACCTCGACGCCTAACCACCAAAACCACCACAAAGGGGACAGGCACCTTTGTGGTAGTTCGCTGGGCAACGATGACGGAACCGTAACGTTTCCCCAGATAAAACCTGCCAAAATAAACCTGTCCCTTTTTGGCAGGTTTCTAGAAAGGCTCTTTGGACTGTGAAGGATTCCGATCTCTCCACAACGGCTGCGCGCGACGCTGCCCGCATCGTCTGGTTTAAGCGCTATCCCGCCAAGCAGACGCTCATCGCATTTTTGCTCGCGCTGTTGGCGACCACGGCGTTTTCCATCGATCCCGCCCCGGTGTCGAGCAACGCAGTCTTGGCGATTGACCCCAAAGCCTCGGGCATGCTGTACGTGTGCTACGAGGTGCTCCTCTCGTTTGCCGGCCATACCGACGCGGTCATGCTGCTTGCACTTGCCTGCCTGCTCACGCTACCGTTTCGCTACGTGTTCTTTGGCCGTGGCGACACCTGGCGCCCATCGATCGTTCTGCCGTCGCTGTTCTTCGCCATCTGCATGGTGTTCGGCCGCAGCTACGATCTCACCGACTCGGCCGAGATTGTCCTTGGCGACAAAGCCCGCATCATCTGCGCCTGGATTGGCGGCGCGGGCTGGATGCTCTTGGCGGTCGTTGCCTTCTACCTTGCCTTTGAGTGTCTAGATTGGCTGAGCTCTCGGCGCATTCCGTTTTCCGAAGCGCACTTTGGCCGCGTATGGCGTGTAACTCACGCCGTGCTCTCGGTCCATCCCTTTGCCGGGCCCTTCCTGGTGCTTATGATCGCCTGGGCGCCCACGCTCGTTGCTTCGCTGCCTGGCCTTTTTATGGGAGATACGGGCGCGCAGATTCGCCAGTGGTTCAACTATCCCAACGGCACGAGCGACTACCTGCGCCTACTCAACCCCAACGTGCTGCTCAACGGGCATCATCCCGTAGTGCACACGGCCATTATCGGCTCGTGCGTTCAGCTGGGGCTTTCACTGTTCAACAGCGCCAACGCAGGTCTTGCCATCTACACCTGTGCTCAGTTCGTCATCACGGCCGCCTGCATGGCCTATTCCATTTCGTCGCTGCGCAAACTGGGCGTGAGCCTGCCGGTTCGCGGTGCGATCCTGCTGTTCTTTGCGTTTATGCCGATGTTCTCTAACTACGCGGCGTTGCTCACCAAAGACGTGCTCTTTGCCGACGCGTTCTTGGTGCTGCTGGTACAGACCGTCAAGCTCGTGGCATGTGGCTTGCCCCGTCGTGATGCCAATGTCGAGCGAGCGGGCGAGAAGGCCCCCGTGCTCTTTGCGCGCCACGACTGGCTGCTGCTCGCTCTGGGCGCCATGGGTTCCACGTTTCTGCGCAACGGCGGCCTGGTGTTTCCCCTGGCGGCATGCGTAATCGCGGCGGCGTTTTGCGTATGGGACGTGCATATGGCTCGTCGTGCAGCCAAGCAGACTGGTGCTGCGCCTTCGGGCGCCATCCCGCGTTTCCGTTGGGTTGGCGTTCTCGCGGTGCTCGCGCTCTGCCTTGCCTCTAATATGTACTTCACCAAGGTCTTTATGCCGGCGCACGACATCACGCCTGGTTCCAAGCGCGAAATCCTCTCGATTCCGTTCCAGCAGACGGCTCGTTTCGTCCAAAAGCACGACGGCCTCAACTCGGGCGTCAACCCCACGGTTAAGGAGGACGGCACCATCGTGGAGGCTCCTTGCGACGGTTCGGTGACCGACGAAGAGCGTGCCGTGATCGACCGCGTACTCAAGTACGAGAACCTGGGCCGCCGCTACAACCCCGACAAGTCCGATGCCGTCAAGAACTGCTTTAACGAGTACGCCTCGCAGGAGGACATCAAGGCCTATTTTGAGGTGTGGGCCCAGATGTTCAAAAAGGATCCCGAGTGCTATATCTCGGCGCTCATCAATAACTACTACGGTTATTTTTATCCGAGCGCGCGCGATGCCTGGGTCTACAGCACGGCGCGTAGTGCCGAGATCATGGCGCGTCCCGACAACCTCAAGTACTTCGACTTCCATCCGGTTGACAGCAACGTGGTGCGCTGGTGCGACCACCTGATCAATTTGTACCGTGTGGCGGTGCAGCGTGTTCCCTTTATCTCGCTCACCATGAGCTCGGCCACCTATGTGTGGATCATGATCGCCGTGGTGGTCTACTTGCTGCGTCGTCATTCATGGCGTGCGCTGGCGATCTGGGTGCCGCTGTTGGGCGTGCTCGCTGTGTGCCTGATTGGCCCGTGCAACGGCTCGACTTACATGCGCTACCTGTATCCGGTCATCGCCTGCATGCCCTTCGCCATCGGCGCCACCGTCACCCGCAGCGACTTCTTCTGGTTCTAACTTGGTGCATTGAGGGTCAGGTTTCTTTGCACCAAAGGGGACATCATCACGACGCCTTCATTTTGGGGTTTATCTCGCAGGCCAGTAGGTATATCATAACGACGTTTGTTTATATTGCCCGAGCATCTGCGCTGGGCTTTAGGTCGAAACCGATAGGAGACACGTATGTCCGGACACTCTAAGTGGGCCACAACCAAGCATCGTAAGGGCGCGCAGGACGCCAAGCGTTCCGCCCTCTTCTCCAAGCTCAGCCGCAACATCACCGTTGCTGCCCGTCTCGGCGGTGACCCGCTGCCCGAGAACAACGCCAGCCTCGCCGCTGCCGTTGCCAAGGCCAAGGCTCAGTCCATGCCTAAGGACAAGATCAAGTCCGCTATCGACAAGGCTTTTGGTTCGGGTGCTGACGCCGCCGTCTACGAGAACATCGTGTACGAGGGCTACGGTCCCGCCGGTGTCGCCGTCTACGTCGACTGCCTGACCGACAACCGCAACCGTACCGCCGCTGATGTCCGTTCCGCCTTCTCCCACGCTGGTGGCAACCTGGGCACCTCCGGCTCCGTCGCCTTCCAGTTTGAGCGCAAGGGCCAGATCGTCGTCGCCAAGGAGATCCTGGACGAGAACGCCAAGAAGGAGACCATGATCGCCAACGGTGCTGCCGGTGACGAGGATGAGTTCATGATGGCCATCGCCGAGGCCGGTGGCGAGGACTACGAGGACGCCGGCGAGGAGTGGATCGTCTGGACTACTGCCAACGAGGTCATGGCTGTCTCCAAGGCGCTCGAGGAGCAGGGCGTCCAGGTCAAGGGCTCCGCGACCACCATGGTCCCGACCACCCCGACCGAGGTCTCCGGCGCCGACGCCAAGAAGGTCCAGCGCCTCATCGACCGTCTTGAGGAGCTCGACGACGTCCAGGATGTTTACAGCACCATGGACATGACCGACGAGGTCATCGCTGCCCTCGAGGAGGAGTAGCGCCCGCACGGGTTAAGCCGTGCATATCTGGGCATAATGAAGCGAGCATGCAAGCCTCGTGGAATAGATGAGCCGGATCCGCGTGCGTAGAGCACCGGACCCGGCTCTTTTATAATGATGCGAATCGTTTTGCATTTCGAGAGCCGAGATTTGAAGGGAGCGCCGCGTGCGCGTACTCAAACGAGCCCTAGCGATCGTGTATCTTGCCGCCACCATCGTGGCGCTGGGTACGCTTGTCTGCCAGTTTTGGGGGCCGTATACGTATCGCTTTATGCTGCTGATGCGCGACCCCATGCCGCGCATTGTCGTGACGGCATGCGGCGGAGTTGTGGCGATCGGCGTACTGGTAAGCTTCTTCCGCCTGATGTTTGCTCGTCGCGAGCCGTCCTGCGTGCATCCGGCGGGGGAGCGCAATATCGAGGTCACGCTCGCGGCGCTTTCTTCGTGTGCCAGGGCTGCTGCCGAGCGCGACGACCGCGTGATGGTCGAGCATGTCGAGGCCCGCGTCCAAGGCCCCGACGATTCGCACGTCCGATTTAAGGTCGAGGCTATCGCGCTTGACGATAAGGACGTGGCATCTCTGGCTACCGCGATGCAGCAGCGCATCGAAGAAGCTTGCGACACCATGCTCGGCACGCCGGGTACGACCACGCGCGTCCGTTTTTTGCCGTCCAAGACTACCGTCCAGACCGTGGAGGTTTCCGGTGAGTGATACCAATCAAGATAAGACCGCTCGTACGCCGCGCCTGACGATTGACCAGAGCGCCACGCCGGCGAGCGAACCTGTTGATTCCAAAGCAGAGGCAACCGAGTTGCAAGACGCGGCAGCCGCGGATTTTGACGAGGCTATGGGTCTCATCAAGGGTACGGGCGCTGCCATCTGGAGCTATGCTGTGCGTCATCCCAACACCACGCTCGGCGCCGTCGCTGGCTTTATCCTCGCCGTGTTGGTGCTCACGCTCGGCCTGTGGGACACGCTCGTCATCGCATTCTTTGTGCTGATCGGCGCCGTGATCGGCCAGATTCGCGACGGCGAGAACGGTATCGTCAACTTCTTCGGCCGTCTGTTTAGCGGCCGCTAATACGTATTCGACTGTCGCATCCGCGGCGGGCATAAGGAGGAACCATGGCTTTTAATACGAAGGTCGATGTAGCCGATACCGAGCTCGAGGAGAACGAGGCGGTCGTCGCCGAAGCCGAGGATGTGACGCTCGAGGACGAGGCTCTTGTCGAGGTCGAGTCCGATGAGGATGAGGACGACGAAGAGGCGGACGAGTCCGAGGACTCGCTGACCTATTCCAACGGTGTGATCGAGAAGATCGTTGCCATGGCCACCCGCGAGGTTCCGCACGTTCTGGGCATGTAGGGTAACCTCATGCACTTTGTGCAGGAGCAGTTTGGTGCCGAGAATCTGACCAAGGGCGTGACGGTCGAGGTCACCGATGACAATCGCGTGGTCGTCAACATCTCCGTCATTATCGAGTACGGTGCCTATGCGCCCGCGATCTTCGACGATGTCAAGGCACGCGTCACCGAGCGCCTTGCCGCGATGACGGGCCTTGAGGTGGCGGGCGTCAACCTGCGCATCGAGGACGTCATCACCCCCGAGGAGTACGAGCACCGCACCAGCCAGCACGAGTAACCTTCCAAAAAAGACAGGTTTGTTTTGGCAGGTTTTATCTGCGAAAACGTTAAACGGCCGACCGCGCAAGCAAAAGCGTGGCCGGCCGTTTCTGTACGCTCCCGATGTAGCCATACCGCTCGTCTAACTAAGGGTTGCAATCCCCACGTTCCGCGTTACCCTAATGGGCGCATTGTTTCCAAATTGTTAACGAGGAGTTGCCGTAATGGCCGACGAGCACGAGACAGAAAGCAAAGCATGGGCAATTGAGGCCGCCGCGGCAGAGGCGGCATCGCGTGCTGCCGAGGAGATGCATCGTCCTCCCGTAGTGCCGATGGAGCGCGTGGTCGATCGCACCGATATCGAGCGCGGCGAGCGTGCCGGCCAAAAGCGCAGCCAGGAGCCAGGCTTCCCGCGCTTTTTTGCCGAGCTCAATCTGGGTCTGATTCTTACGGCCTTTGCCATCGTTGCGTTTAAAACCCCTAATCACTTTGCTTTTGGCGGCACCTCGGGCATGTCGGTCATTCTGTCCACGCTGTTCCCGACTCTGCCCGTCGGCGTCTTTATGTGGATTATCAACGCGGTTCTCGTCGTTTTGGGCTTTATCTTTTTGGAGCGCAAGGCGATTCTTTGGAGCGTCTTCGCCTCGTTTGCGCTGTCCGCCTACGTCTCGCTGTTTGAGCTCTTCATTCCGACCGATGTCTCTCTGACGGGTGATATGTGGCTCGACCTGTGCTTTGCCGTCATCTTGCCGGCGCTCGGCAGTGCCATCGTCTTTGACATCGGCGCCTCGACGGGTGGCACGGACATTCTCGCTATGATCCTCAAACGCCGCACCACGCTCGAGATTGGCCGCGCCCTGCTACTGGTCGATATCGGCATCGTGACCATCGCGGCCTTTTTGTATGGCCCGCGTGTCGGTCTGTATTGCGTGCTCGGCCTGTTTGCCAAGACGCTTGTGGTCGACAAAGCCATTGAGAGCATTCACCTGCGCAAAGTCTGCACGGTCATTTGTTCCGAGCCCCTTAAGGTCGAGGAGTTTATCGTCAAGCATCTCAACCGCACGGCGACCATCAGCCGCGGCTACGGTGCCTTATCGGGCAAGTGCGTGACGGTGATCATGAGCGTGCTGAGCCGTCGCGAGGCCGTGCAACTACGCCGCTATGCGCGCGAAGTCGATCCGGGTGCCTTTATCACGATCGTCGATAGCTCCGAGATCGTCGGCAAGGGCTTCCGCGGAACGAACTAGCACAGACGTATTCAACGAACCGCCTGCTGGCGCCGTGTACCTTGCAAATCGGTCATCTTTGAGTATTTGACCCCACATTGGGCAATAATGATGCTAAAGACATCGTTTGCGATCCAAGTGATTCGTTCAAGATACGAAGGGATGATTCTATGTTCTGCTCGCAGTGTGGCGCCCCCATGGGCGATAACGACAAGTTCTGCGGCGTGTGTGGTGCTCCTAATGCCGGTGCCGCTGGCCCCGCTCCCCAGGGACAGCCTCAGCCCCAGCAGTTTGTTCCGCAGCCGCCCGTGGCGAATGTGCCAAAGGGCTGTGTGGCTCAGGCGTTCCAAGATATGACCAAGACTCCGGGCGTGCTTCAGCGTGTATGCCAAATCGCGTTTTTGCCGGCGCTGATTTGCGTTGTGTCGGTGCTCGTGTTGTTTATTCCCGTTATTGGCGGCATTGCGGCTGCCATCGGCTTTTTGGCAGCTTGCATTGCGAGCGTGTGCGGTTCCGGCTTTGGTATTGAGTGGGGCCGTGATCTTTCGCTCAAGGTCGATGACGGCATGGATCGTCCGTTGATGCGTTCCACATCGTTTGGCCTTGGAGTCTTTTCGAGCGTTATTTCGGTCGTGCTCGAGGTTATCGCTGCCATTCCCGTTATCGGTGTAGTGCTTTCGCTGGTGGAGGGCGTGGTAATTGGCGCCGCGGGCTCGTATTCTTATTACGGCTCTTATGCGCTCGAGGCTGCGCTGTTCGGTTCGCTCGGCCTGCTCGTCCTGGTGCTAATTGCCTCGGCGATTCTGGGTGTCTTCTTTAAGATGTTCGCCGACATTGCTGTGATGCACTTTGCGGTGACCGGGCGCGTCGAGAGCGCGTTTTCGCTCGATAAGGTCTGGGCGGCGTTTAAGCACAACAAGACCAAGCTGTTCTGTGCTTCGTTCCTTCCCGAGTTTTTGACCGGCCTGGTCGCCAACGTTGTCACATGGATCTTGACGGTCGTCTTTGGCGCCATTGCCTCTGTCGGTATGTATAGCTACTACTATCGTCCTACGGGTATTGAGGCAATCGTTACCGGCGGTGGCGTCACGCTCGCGCTGTTCTTGGTGCTGGTCGCTTTCGTCACCGTATTTCTTACGGTCTTTGGCAAGATGCTCAAGCACCGTGCCGTTGGCTATAGGGCCGCACGCTATGCAAGCGAGTGGGCCGATGAGGATAAGGACGACGTCCTGACTTTTGTGTTGCCCTTCGAGAAGAAGTCCGCTGCTTCGGGTTACAGTGCTCCGGATGCTTCGCCGGCACCTGCACCCGCTCCCGCGACCGAGCCTGAGCCGGCGCCCGAGTCTGAGACGGCATCTGAGCCCGAGCCTGCGCCTGAGCCTGAGCCGGCACCTGCACCTGAGTCGGCGTCCGAGCCAAGCTCCGACGAGGAACCTCAGGACGAGTAGCCATGCCGTCTGCCATTTGGAGACGGGGTAGAAATAGCGCTTGACAAATGAGCGGGGGCGGACGTGTCGAAACGTCCGCCCCCGCTTTGACATCGCGATGTGGCTATGACTGCGAGATGCCAGCGAATCGATTACTCGTCGTGCTTCTCCTCGCGGCGTGCAGCAGCGCGTGCGTCGTGGATGCCCTTGATCGCGGCATGGCGAGCCGTTCGGGCATCATGGATGGCGTCATGGGCCTCGGCGGTCGTCGCCTTGGCAGAGCGCAACTTGGCGGCCAGATCGGGGTTGGTTTCGGCGACCGCGGTAATCGCGGGGCCGTCGAGCTCCTCTTGCGTGGGCTCGGCCAAAAAGTCGATAGCATACTGGGCGGCCACCATGGAGCCCTTTGCCAGCACGGTCTCGTCAATCTTGTAAAAGCAGGAATGCTGGGCGTACGTGGCGCCAATCTTGGGGTTGCGCGTGCCTACAAAGGCGAGCACGCCGGGTACGCGGCGCAGATACTCCGAAAAATCCTCGCCCGAAAGCGTGCCGCGGTAATGGCCTTGGCCAGTGGGGCCCAGGCACGTGATTACAGCCTGACGGCAGCGCTCGCTCGAGGCTGCGTCGTTTTCGACCTTGTAGTTGGCGATGGTGTAGTCGGTGAGCTCTGCCTCGGCGCCCAGAGCTGCCGCGGTATGCTCCACGATGCGGCGCATGAGCTCCGGCATTTCCTCGTGGGTCGAATCGCCGTAGGTGCGCACCGTGCCGGCGAGGTAGGCCGTGCCGGCGATAACGTTGTGTGCGGTGCCGCCGTGCAGCTCGCCGACGGTGATGACAGCCGGCTCGTAGGGGCTGATTTCGCGCGAGACGATGGTCTGCAGGGCATTGACGATCTCGGCGGCAACCATAACGGCGTCGTGACCGCGTTGGGGCATGGCGCCATGGCACGAGGTGCCGCGGACATCGATGCGGAACCAGTCGGTATTGGCCATGCGCGGGCCGGGCTCGCAGCTCACGGTGCCGGCGTCGACCTCGCTCCAGATGTGCGCGGCGTAGGCGCCATCGACGCCGTCGAGCACACCCGTGCCGATCATGAGCTTGGCGCCCTGGCCGTTTTCCTCGCTGGGCTGGAAGACGATGCGGACCTCGCCGTGGATATCGTCGGTCATATGGCGCAGGATTTGCAGCGTTCCGAGCATCATGGCGATATGGCAGTCGTGGCCGCAGGCGTGCATGCAGCCCTCGTTGACGCTGGCGAACTCCTCGCCGGTCTGCTCGGTGACGGGCAGGGCGTCGATGTCGGCGCGCAGCAGGATGCGGCGGCGTGGCGTGCCGTCCTCGCGGTAGGCATCCGGCGCGGTGCCGCGAAGGGTCGCCACAAGGCCCGTCTTAAGGGGACGCTCGTAGGGGATATTCATGGCGTCAAGCTGGTTGGCGATGTCGGAGGTCGTGCGCTCCTCGGCGAGGCTCAGCTCCGGGTGCTTATGGAAGTGGCGGCGCTGCTTGATGATATAGGGCTCAAACTCGGTAGCGATATCTTTGATGGCTGCGGTGACGTCGTCAGCCGCGCGAGCCTCGGTCGCCGCCATAATCTGCTGTGCCTTGGTCTTCGTCATGGTCGATTTGCTCCTTGCTGGGTTGATCGCAAAATCGTACAGGCTCTCTCCAGTATGCCACCTGCCGCTAGGGCTGGTAAAGTTGCCGTTTGCCGCTTGGGGTTTTGTTACAAGGGCGGGGGAGTACACTCGGGGGTGTTGAATTTCCTGCCAGAGATGGGGATGCCCATGCAACATATCGATCGGATTATCCGCTCCAAGAACGTCTTTACCGCGCAAGACGGCATCGATACCGCCCGCGAGCTGGCGATTGCCATCGCGGGCGACCGTATCGTCGCAGTCGGTGCGCCCGATGACGTGATCGCCACCGCTCCTGCCGCTACGTCGGTTATCGACTACGGCGAGCAGTTTGTCTGCCCCGGTTTCCATGACGCTCATCTGCACTTCTTCCATACCTCGGTCGGTTCCTCGCCGTACATGCTCATGGATATGGGCACGTCCGAGGCGGCGCTGGTGCAACATGCGCTCGAGGTTTCCCAGGACCTGCCCGACGACGCTTGGGTTGTGACACTGGGCGGGCGCTACTACCGTTGGTACCCGCCCGAGCATCTTACCATGGCGTCGCTCGATGCGGCATTCCCCGATCGTCCCTGCGTTATGTATTCGGGCGACGGGCACACGCTGTGGCTCAACAGCCGCGCACTCGAGGCACTCGGCGTCACGCGCGACAGCGAGCCACCAGCGGGCGGCAGCTACGACAAGGACGCAAACGGCGAGCTCACGGGCATTGCTCACGAGGCGGCTGCCATGCAGCTGCTACCGCGCTGCCTTGAGTGGCTGGGGGAGGATCGCATTGCAAGCGCTTACGCCGATCAAATGAGGCGTATGGCCGAGCAGGGCATCACCTCGATATGCGATATGTCGCTCATGCCCATGCCGGGCTGCGATTTTATCCGCGACGACGTCTACGACAAACTGCAGACAGCCGGCAAGTTGGGCATCCGAGCCCATCTGTTCCCCACGCTGTTGGATGACCAGTCGCGCTTGGAAGAGCTGCAGACCCGCTACGCGAACAACGCGCTGCTCTCGGCGCCAGGCTTTAAGCAGTTCTTCGACGGCGTGTCGAGCGAACACACGGCATATCTCACCGAGCCCTATACCAACCCGCGCTTCCCGGGCGACCAGGGCCGTCTGACAGTTCCTGCCGAGCGCATGCGTAAGCTGGTTCTGGCGGCCGCGGAGCGCGGCCACACCG
>CAJMSL010000018.1 GCA_905216045.1 uncultured bacterium | reverse complement strand
CGGTCTTTCATGCAGCAGGGGCTCTCAATGTTTTTATGTCCTGCTCATATCGTCTCTGCCGGCCTTTTAGGAACGTCCCCAAGTGCCGGCAGATCGGGACACTCCTTTTCGACCGGCTCCGAAGAGTGTCTCCGGCGACAGGTCATTTTAGTCTGTCACCAATGAATGGGTCGGTGCCCTTTGTGCGGAGGTTGCTTTGATGCTTTATACTGGTGCAGTTAGACATCCATCCTGCAATCGAGGAGATTTCCATGGCATCAGACGTTCGCGTCCGCTTTGCACCCTCACCGACGGGCAAGCTGCACATCGGCGGCGCCCGCACCGCTATCTATAACTGGGCTTTCGCCCGCGCAAACGGCGGCACGTTCATCCTGCGCATCGACGACACCGACCCCACCCGCTCCACCGACGAGAACACGCAGATCATCCTGCGCGCCATGCGTTGGCTGGGCCTGGACTGGGACGAGGGTCCCGAGGTGGGCGGCGATTTTGGGCCCTACGCCCAGACCGAGCGCCTGGACCTGTACAAGCAGGCCGCTCAGAAGCTTTGGGACGAGGGCAAGGCCTATCCCTGCTTCTGCACCAAGGAGCAGCTCGACGCCGACCGCAAGGCCGCGCAGGAGCGCAAGGACCCCTTCCAGGGCTATCAGCGCCGTTGCCGCGATCTTGATCCCGAGGAGGCCCGCCGCCGCATCGAGGCCGGGGAGTCCTACGTCCTGCGCAGCAAGGTGCCCGAGGACCGCGGCGACGTCGTCATCCACGACGCCGTCCACGGAGAGGTGACCTTCGACGCCAAGGAGCTCGACGACTTTGTCATCTTCCGCTCCGACGGTACGCCCACGTATAACTTCGCGACCGTCGTCGACGACGCCATGATGAAGATCACCCACGTCATCCGCGGCGACGACCACCTGTCCAACACCCCGCGTCAGGTCATGGTCTACGAGGCCCTCGGCGCTCCCGTGCCCACGATCGCTCACATCTCCATGATCCTGGGCGACGCCGGCAAAAAGCTCTCCAAGCGCCACGGCGCCACCTCGGTGGAGGAGTACCGCGACGCCGGCTACCTGTCCGACGCCGTTGTCAACTACCTGGCGCTGCTCGGCTGGTCGCTCGACGGCGAAACCACGATCATCCCGCGCGATGTCCTGGCCAGCAAGTTCTCGCTCGACCGCATCTCCAAGAACCCGGCGACCTTCGACCCCAAGAAGCTCGACTGGGTCAACGCCGAGTACATCAATGGCATGTCCGATGCTCAGTTTGCCGACGAGATCATGGTTCCCGAGCTGCACGAGGCGGGTCTCATCGAGGGTAATGTCGAGTACGGCGAGGATTGGATCGACGCGCTTGCCGCCATCGTTAAGCCGCGCACCAAGATGCCGGCCGACGCCGTGACCGTCGCCGCTCCCATCTTCGCTACGGCCGAGACGCTCGAGTATGACGAGAAGTCCGTCAACAAGGGCCTGGCCAAGGAGGGCATGGGTGCCATTCTGGATGCCGCCAAGGGCGCGCTCGAGGGCGTGGACGAGTGGACGGCTGCCAACATCGACGCTGCGCTTGAGCCGTTGCCCGAGCAGATGGACCTTAAGAAGTGCGTGGTGTTCCAGGCCGTGCGCGTCGCCGTTTGCGGCAACATGGTGAGCCCTCCGTTGGGCGAGACCATGGCACTCGTCGGCCGCGACGATTGCTTGGCGCGCATCGACCGCGCCCGCACGATGGCGCTGTAATCGCTGCGCAAACGTATGTATCCGAGCCCCGTTCACCCGAGCGGGGCTCTTGTTTCTGTAGACGTATGGGATAGGAGGTGCTGGGGCCATGGTCGAGCAACTTTCGCTGTTTGGTTCGCCAGAACCGGAGGAAGCTCCGAAGTCCGCGGCTCCTGCCGCCGCCCCGGCGCAGCCCGAGCCCGCACCCGAACCCGTCGCCGCCTATGCGAGCGTAGTCCTCGACATCCCGACGCGTGCACTGTCCGAGCCGTTTGCTTACGGCATTCCGCAGTCACTCGCCAACGATGGTCAGATCGGCTCCACCGTCCTAGTTCATTTTGGCAACCGTGCGGCCGCGGGCTACATCGTCGACATCGCGCCCGAGCTGGCCGACCTGCAAGGTTACGACTCTCTCGATCCCGCGCGTATCAAGCCTATCGAGGCTATCCTCAGCAAGCCGCTCTTTACCGCAGAGGCCGCCCGTATCGCACGCTGGATGAGCCGCGAGTACGTCGCAACGCTTTCCGAGTGCCTGCGCCTGTTTTTGCCCCCGGGTGGAAGCCCGCGCGTGGTCAAGGGCGACGACGGCGTGTGGACGGTTGAACGTCCCGCCGTCAAGCCTATCCAAAACCGCTGGGTCATGCTCACGCCCGAGGGCTGTGACTATACGCCGCCCAAGACCGCGGTCCGCCAGCGCCAGCTCATCGAGGCACTGCGGTGCGGCCCGGTCACGACGCGTGACCTCAACCTGCTCTATAACAGCATGTCGGCTACCATCAAGGCGCTCGAAAAACGCGGCGTCGTGGTGGTGGAGGAGCGCCGTGCGTGGCGTGGCTGCAATGAACAGACCACGCTCTCCTCGGCAAGCGGCAAGGCACCGGTCGCACTCACCAACGGTCAGCAGCAGGCGCTCGCGCAGATTGAGCGCGCCCGTCTGGACGCTCATGGCGACGTGGTGCTGGTCGACGGCGTCACCGGCTCCGGCAAAACCGAGGTTTATCTCTCCGCCATCGAGCGCGTGCTCGCGGCCGGTCGCTCGGCGTGCGTGCTTGTGCCCGAAATCTCGCTGACGGCCCAGACCGTCGGCCGCTTACGCTCGCGCTTTGGCGAGACGGTCGCCGTGTTCCATTCCCGCCTTTCGGCTGGCGAGCGCCTGGACCAGTGGGATATGGTCGCCAGCGGTGCCGCTCGCGTGGTCGTGGGCGCCCGCTCGGCGCTCTTTTGCCCGCTCAGCGACTTGGGCCTCATCATCATCGACGAGGAGCATGAGACCAGTTACAAGCAGGGTTCCAGTCCGCGCTACCACGCGCGCGAGGTGGCGGCCGAGATGGCGCGTCGCTATCGCTGCCCGCTCGTGCTGGGCTCGGCCACGCCTTCTGCTGAGGCCCTCGACCGCTGCCGCCGTGGCATGTATAACGGTGCCACCTGGACGCGCGTCGAGATGCCCGAGCGCCCGGGACACGCCGTGCTGCCGACTGTCCGCATTGCCGACCTGCGCCGCGAGTTCTCGCATGGCAGCCGCTGCATGTTCTCAAAACCCTTGATGGAGGGCTTGGAGCGCGTTGTCGAGCACCGCGAAAAGGCCGTGCTGCTGCATAACCGCCGTGGCTGTGCGCCGTTTTTGATGTGCCGCGAGTGCGGCTGCGTCCCCACCTGCAACCACTGCTCCACCGCGCTTACGTATCACGAGCGCACGCACACGCTGCAGTGTCACACCTGCGGATCGTCTTGGCGCGTGCAGCCCTATCCGGCCCCCACGAGTCGCTGTCCCAAATGTGGCAGTCGCTACCTGGCAAAAATGGGCCTGGGCACGCAGCAGATCGAGGACGCACTGCACCAGATGTTGCCCGAGGACGTCGCCATTATTCGCATGGATGCCGATTCCACGCGCGGAAAGGACGCGCACAAAAAGCTGCTCGAACAGTTCGATGCCGCCGATTGCGCGGTGCTGCTGGGCACTCAGATGATCGCCAAGGGCCTCGACTTTCCCGAGGTCACGCTCGTGGGCGTGGTCAATGCCGACTTCGCCCTCAAGCTGCCGGACTTCCGCGCAGGGGAGCGCGCCTACGATTTGCTGGAGCAGGTTGCGGGCCGTGCCGGTCGCGGCGATCGTCCCGGCGAGGTGATCATCCAGACCTACCTGCCCGATGACCCGGTAATTCGCGCCGTCGCTGAGCACGACCGTTCGATCTTTACCGACTACGACCTGGACCAGCGCCGCGACGCGCTGTACCCGCCGTTTGTTCGCTTGGTCAACATCTTGGTGTGGTCGGTGAACCGAGACGACGCGCATGACTACATCGGGCGCATTGCAAAGCTTCTTAAGCGCCGCTGGCATGCCGCCGCGCCCGACTTTTTGCGGGCGGGGAGTGCCGTGCCGCAGGTGCTGGGCCCGGCTTCGTGTGTAATCGAGAGAGCCAAGGACCGTTACCGCTTCCATCTGCTTGTGAAGTCGCCCGTGGGGTACCATGTCTCTGATGATATCGACGCCTGCCTCAAAGAGGTGGGCTCCGTGCGTGGCGTGAGCGTGAGCGTTGACGTCGACGCCTATGATTTGATGTAACAACCCGAAAGGATGGCCATGGAAGCCAACGGAATCGTACTGTCGCCCGACCCTCGTCTGCGCCAGGAGTGCGCCGTCATTGAGGAGATCACCCCGGCGATCGAGGCGCTTGCTGAAAAGATGAAGAAGATGATGTTCGAGAACGGCGGTTGCGGCCTGGCTGCCCCGCAGATCGGCGAGCTCATTCAGCTCGTCACCATCGACTGCGACTACAGCGACAAGAACGACTACGACCCCTACGTGCTCATCAACCCTGTCATTGTTGAGCAGAGTGACCATCTTGTGCCCTTTAGCGAGGGCTGCCTTTCCATTCCTGGCATTAGCTGCGAGATTGAGCGTCCTGACCATGTCGTCGTCGAGGCGTACGACTTGGACGCCAGCCTGATTCGCTATGAGGCTTCGGGCGACCTGTTCTGCGTGTGCCTGCAGCACGAGATCGATCACCTGCACGGTAACACCATGTTCGAGCGACTGAAGCCGATGCAGAGGCTCAAGGCAGTCAAGGAGTACCAGGACGCCCTGGCCCGCGGCGCTCGACCGGGTGAGACGGAGTAGGTCCCACCGTCCCCGGTGCTGAGCGCCCACATATCATCCCGTGCTCAAACATTCTCGCTTTGCTGCGAAACTGCGCGCGGGACGATATGTGGGCGCTCAGCACCGGGGACTGCGTTGTTCTGGCTCGGTTCGCCCGGGTGCCGTTGGGCCAGGGAGGGGCGTCTTCGCTGATAGTCTTTGTTGAGAGGGAGCTGCTTTTATTGCGGCTCTTGCTTTGGTTTTGGGTATATTTGTTTTTGTTGGACTGTTCTGGCGGCTGGGTGCGTTTGCGACCTGGAGCGCTTCTTTTGTAGCCGTCTCGGCTCGTTATTGAGAGGAGACTAACTTTTATGCGTATTGTGTTTATGGGTACGCCTGATTTTGCTGTGCCTTCGCTGACTTCGCTTGTTGAGGCTGGGAACGAGATTGCGCTTGTTGTTACTCGTCCTGATGCTGTTCGTGGGCGTGGTAAGAAGCTTGAGCCGTCTCCTGTTAAGGCTAAAGCGCTTGAGCTTGGTCTGCCCGTTGTTGAGGCTAATCGTATGACGCCTGAGGTTGTTGAGGCTCTCCAAGCTGCGCAAGCCGATATCTTCTGTGTGGCTGCTTATGGCTGCATTTTGCCTGATGACGTGCTGCATATGGCACCGCTTGGTATTGTGAATGTCCATGCGTCCTTGCTGCCTCGTTGGCGTGGGGCTGCTCCTATTCAGCGTGCGATTCTCGCTGGTGATGAGGTTGCTGGCGTTTCCATTATGCGTATTGGGCATGGCGTGGATACTGGTGCTTATTGTGCCCAGGCCTCCACGTCGGTTGCCGGTAAGCATGCTGAGGCGCTGACCATGGAGCTTGGTGAGCTTGGCGGCAAACTGCTTGCCGATACGCTTCCTTCTCTTGCCGATGGCACCGCAGTGTGGACTGAGCAGGATGAGTCGCTCGTCACTCATGCTGCCAAGATTTCCAAGCTGGAGATGCGTCTGGATCCGCAGATGGCTGCGCTCGATTGCGTGCGTCATGTGCTCGCTTCGTCCGATACCGCGCCTGCTCGTTGCGTGATTGCCGGCAAGACCGTGCGTGTGCTCGATGCTGCGCTGGCCGATGTTTCGCTTGGCAAGGGCGGCGTTGACGTTAAGAATAAGCGTGTTTTCCTTGGCCTTTCCGATGGTGCGGTTGAACTGCTCGAGGCTAAGCCCGATGGCAAGCGTGCCATGGCCGCTTCTGCTTGGGCTGCTGGGCTGCAAGGCGCCGATCTTATCTGGGGTGTTTTGTCATGAGCAAGCTGTCTCCCGCGCGCAAGCTTGCACTCGATGTGCTGATGGAGGCCGATCGCCGCGGCATGTATGCGCGCGACGTGCTGTCCTCTCGCGCATCGGCCAAGGCTATTGACCAGCGCGATTCCGCTTTTGCAGCTCGCTTGGCGCTTAGTGTGGCCGCCACGCAGGGTATTTTGGACGAACTGCTCGATCAGTTTCTCGATAAGCCTAAAAAGGTTGCGCCGCGTGTTCGCATGGCGCTTCGTATCTCGGCCTTCGAGATGCTTTATCTGCATACGCCTGGTCGCGTTGCGGTGAGTCAGGGCGTTGAGCTGGTGCGCAGCGGAGCTAAGTCTGCCGCCGGTTTGGCCAATGCCGTGCTGCATAAAGTCGCGGACAACGTTGAGGACTTTGCCACTGCGTCCGATGTAGACGAGTCTGAGCGACGCTTGGTTCGTCTGTCGCGCCTGATGGGTCTGCCGCGCTGGCTGTGCGCTCGTATTATGGCGTCGTTCGACACGCCCGGGGGCGCGCTTAGCTTTGCCGGTAATCTGGCCCCCGCGCCGCTGGCCCTGCATGAGAACGCCTTTGCGACCAAGCCCGATCCGTATATCTCGCAGCTCGTCGCGCCTGTCTTCCCGGGCTGCCATGCCCCGGTTGATGCCCAGGTTACCGTTGCTTCGGGTGTGTTTGAGCGTGCTGCCGCGGTGGCCTCGGACCTTATCGCGCAGCTTATCGCCACAGCTGCCACGCGCCCTGGTAGCTGTCTTGAGATTGGTGCCGGTCGTGGCACCAAGACCTATGTGATGATGTGTCAGGCCAAGCGTGCGGGGTATGAGCGTCAGCATACGGCGCTCGATTTGCATGATCGCAAGTGTGACCTGAATCTTGCTCGCCTGCATAAGGCGGGTATTCAGGGCGTTCGCACGGTTTCGGGCGATGCATGCGAGCTTGATGAGGCGCTCACATCGTTTGATGCCATGCTTGGCGAGCCGGTTAAATTCGACACGGTCTTTATCGATGCGCCGTGCTCGGGCACCGGAACCATGCGTCGTCATCCCGAGATCCCGTGGCGTCTGACCGAAAAGGATGTGACGGTTGAGCTGCCCAAACTGCAGCTGTCGATGCTCAAGGAAGCCGCCGCGCGCGTGGCTGCCGGCGGCGAGCTCATCTATGCGACGTGCTCGGTCTTCGACGAGGAGAACACGCAGGTGGTGGATGCTTTCCTTGCTTCTCCTGAGGGCGCCGGCTTTAGCGTGGCACCGCTTTCCGAGGCACAGATTCTGCAACTCCCTGAGTTCGATCAGGCCAAGAAGCTCGTTTCCGTACGCCAGAACGATCGGGGCCTCTTCCAAAGCGTGCCGGTAAACGCCGATTCCTACGACGGCCACTTCTGCGCCAGACTGGTCCACAAGTAATACGGGCCCAAGGGTAGCTAATTTGGGACGGGGCTTTTTTAACTACCCTGCAGGCCGGGTAGTTAAAAAAGCCCCGTCCCAAATTAGCTACCCATAGAGCAAAGAAATAGCCCCGCGATCGGCGTTGATCGCGGGGCCGCGTTGTTTCTAGTGGTTGTGCGGGCAGTTGGCGCAGCAGCCGCTGGTGGCGCTGGTGCTGGAGCCGCCGCTTCGCTGGTCGGTGTTGTAGAAACCGCTGCCCTCAAATTTTATGCCGCTGGCTGAGAACGTCTTGGCCGCCGGGGCACCGCAGCTGGGGCACACGACCTCGGGGGTCTCGGACATGGGATGCTCAACCTCAAACACGTTGCCGCAGCTCGAGCACTTGTAATCGTAGCGCGCCATAAATACTTCCTTTTCAGCACAAAGCGGGCAGATTACTCTGCCCGCAAAAATTCAAACGTCTGTAACTGTACCCTATATCGGGGGTTTTATCACGCTTCGCCCCAGAATCTATGGTTGTTGCGCAGGAGCCGCGCGGTTTTGCCCTCGGCGGCTGCAATGTCCGCCTCGTCAGCCTGCCAGGTCCAGTTGCCCGTGGCCACGCCCGGCACGTTCATGCGTGCGTCGTCGCCCAGCCCCAGCACGTCCTGCAGCGGCATCATCACCAGGGGAGCGTCGCTTGCCAGTGCGTCGCTCATCAGCTTGGCCGCCACCTCAACACCGCTCGGTTCATCGCCGCCCGCAAAAGAACGCGTACACCAGCCGGCGAGCGTCGACGTGTCGTGCGTCGAGGTGTACAGAATCTTGCCGGGCGTGGGATGCACACCGCAACGAACGTCGTAGTCGCTAAACTCCAGCACGTCCATGCCGGGGAAGCCGCAGGTCGAAGCCATGGCGCGAACGCCGGGCGTCAGATACCCCAGATCCTCGGCGATAAAGTTGAGCGGACCCAGCTCGTCATAGGCGGTCTGGAACAGGTCCTTGCCCGGGCCTGCCAGCCAGCGGCCGTCGGCACAGACCTTACCGGCGGGAATGCTAAAGTAGCTGTGGAAGCCCAGGAAGTGGTCCAGGCGCACGCGGTCGTAGAGCGAAAACGCACGACGCAGGCGGTCCATCCACCAGCGATAGCCGTTCTCCTTCATGCGATCCCATCGGAAGGTGGGGTTGCCCCACACCTGGCCCTCGGGCGCAAAGTTGTCGGGCGGCGCGCCCGAAATCTCAATCGCCTTGCCGGTGTCGGATAGCCAGAAGTTCTCGGGCTCGCTCCACGCGTCGGCCGAATCGTCCGAGACATACATCGGGATATCGCCGATGACCTCGATGCCCTTCTTGTGCGCATAGTTCATGAGCTCGCACCAGGCAAGGTCAAAGCGATACTGCATGTACGCCTGCAGCTCGGCCTCGTCGTGGAAGCGCTTGTCGTCGATCAGATACTCGTTGTAGCGCGCGACATCTGCCGGCCAATCGTGGCGCGACTCGCCCTCAAAGTACTTCTTAACGGCCATGTAGACGCAGTACTTCTCGAGCCAATCGGCGTTGCGATGTTTAAACGCCGTGTACAGCGGGTCGGCATCCTCACCGCCGTGGGCCTTCCATGCAGCAAAGTCGGCGGCCAGCTCCTCGTGGCTCTCAGGCAGCAGGTCGATATTGCCTGCAAAGGCCGAGGGGCCGGCGTAGGGGGAGCGGAAGAAGTCCGTGGGGTTGACGGGCAGGACTTGCCAGTAGCGCATGCCCATAGCGGCCAGATGGTCGATAAAGCGACGCGTGGGCGCACCGATTGTGCCGGGCTTGCCGTCATCGGTCGGCACGGAGGTGATGTGGCACACAACGCCCGCGCCATGATCGAGCGGCTCCTGCAGGCGCTTCTCGGCATGGTGATAGATGATCGAAGAGCCCAGCGGGTACAGGTCGAGCGTGACGGTACCGTTGTGGATCTCGCACTCGTGACCGCTGATCACGTCGCTCGCGCATTCGCCGAGCGCCGGAATCGTCACGCGGTGCGAATTGCGCAGGCTGCGGTTGATGATAACCGTCGCGGCTTCGCCGTCATTGCCCGTGCGGGTGTAAGCCAAGACTTCGTCGTTGAGCGCAAAGGCCTTGATCTCGCCATCGACCATAAAGGGCAGCGCACGGCGCACGGCAGACGCGTTCTTAACGATGGCCAGTGTGTCGAAGTCGTGGAGTTGGTCCTTGGTCGGCAGGGTACGGCGGTTGCCCGGGTCGGTAAGGCCCTCCAAGCCGTACTCGTCGCCGTAATAGATTGAGGGTACACCCGGGAAGGTCATCTGCATGAGCGTCGCCAGCCAAAAACGGCTCTTGGCCAGGCCCATCGAGTTATCATCCAGGCGCCATTTACTGCGCTCGCTCTCGGGCAGCTGCGACTCGTCGGGGCCACCGCCGAGCACCGAGATGATGCGCGGACGGTCGTGGCTCGAAAGCAGATTGAGCGCGCAGGCCAGTGCCTCGCGCGGGGAGTTCTCGCGCAGGGTTTCGATATCCTCGGCTGCCTGGTAAGCGTTCTTGTAGCCCATCAAAAAGCCGATGACCATGTCGCGGAAGGGGTAGTCCATGGCGGAGTCGAGCTCCGAGCCCTGCAGATAGCGACGCAGGTGGCCATAGCTGATCTTGTTGGAGGCGTCTTCCCAGACTTCGCCGAGCAGCAGCGCGTCGGGCTTCTCGGCGAGCACGGCCTTTTTGATCTCGGCCAGGAAGTCGTCGGAAAGCTCGTCGGCCACATCGAGTCGCCAGCCATGGGCACCGGCGCGCAGCCATTTACGGATCACGCCGTCCTTGCCCAGTAGCCGCTCGCGCACCAGTTCGGAGCTCTCATTGATGGCGGGCATGTTGCCCACGCCCCACCAGCAGTCATACGAACCGTCCTCATGGAAGTAAAATGCATCGCGCCACGGCGAGTCCTCGCTCTGCCAAGCACCGACGCCGGGATAATTGCCGTAGCGGTTAAAGTAGATCGAGTCGTCGCCCGTATGGTTGAACACACCGTCCAGAATGATGGAAATGCCAAGCTTCTCGGCCGCCTCGCACAGCTCGGTAAAGTCCTGCTCGGTGCCCAGAATCGGGTCGATCTTGGTGTAGTCGGCCGTGTCGTAGCGGTGGTTGCTCGCGGCCTCAAAGATGGGGTTGAGGTAGATGGCCGTAAAGCCTAGCTCGGCAATGCGGGGCAGGTCATTTTGGATACCCTTGAGCGAACCGCCGTAAAAATCCCAGGTCTTGATGGAGCCGTCTTCGGCACGCTCGTACTCGGGCGGTTCGTTCCAGTCCTCGACCATGCGGCGCTGGATTCCTTTGCGCGGTTTTTCAACTTCGGTAAGCGTGCGCTCGCGCCAGTTTTCGTCGCGGGCATAGCGGTCGGGGAAGATCTGGTAGACCATGCCACGCTCGTACCACTCAGGACGAACTTTGCGGTGCTTGTAGACGGTGATCTGGAAGGACGGGACCTCGGCGTAGTTGTAAGTTACGCCCTCGCCACCGGTGCGACCCTGCGGTGCGCCCAAACGGACCTCGGGCTGACCCTCGATATTGCAGATAAAGCTGTACCAGATAAGACAGGGCGCGGTGCACTCAAGCTCTACGGTAAATATGCCGTCGCCCTCGTGCGTCATGGGATACAGAGCCTCACCGATCTCATCGACCCAGGTGCGCAGCGTAAGCGATGCCTGGTTGGGGTCGGCATCCTCCAAAATCACCGAGAGCGAAACGGAAGTTCCAGTGGTCACAGCGCCAAACGGAGTGCGAAACTGCGGTAGACGGCTGTTGTGAATCAATCTCATAATACGGTCCAGTTCAATAGAATCACGGCCTGCGGGCCATGGGCTTTACGCACAAGATATAAGTATATCTGTTGTACACAGGCTGTATAAACAACATCCGTTTACCATCGGCGAACGGTTGTCCTAGAAAATCGTTTTACCACCCAAATTATCGCGATATTTAAAAACGTCTATACCGATACTATTTGTAGCCAAACAAAAGTACTTCGGTTTACTACGACGAATTGAATGATCTCAACCACAGTCATTTTGGTGATATTAAAACCGCAGGTAGAAGCGTTCTTAATTTCGAAGATTACTCGCCGTGGTCTGCCGGAGCCATTTTGTCGTAGTAAACCGGCCCTCTTTTTAATGCGAAGTTCAACGCAAAAGAGGGCGCCTGGTTGGGGCGCCCTCTTTTGCGTTGAGGAATAAGTTTTAATCGTCCGGATTAGCGGCGCTTGCGGGCGGCCGTTGCCTTGCGGACGGAGGTCTTCTTGGTCGGAGCCTTTTCCTCGGCCGGAACGGCGGGGGAGACCGGGGTCTCCTTGGCGGGCTCGGTCTCTGCCTTAGTCTTGGGAGCGGCCTTAACCTCGGCAGCCTTCGGAGTCGGCTCGGCCTTTACTGCGGGCTTGTCCTCGGCCTTACCCTCTGCCTTGGGAGCTGCAGCCTTGGTCGTGGTCTTCTTGGCCGTCGTCGCGGCGCGTTTGCGCGTGGTGGTCTTGGCGGCCGGCTTTGCCTCGACAGCTGCCTTGGCCTCGGGCTCGGAGGGCGTCTCCTCGACTTTGGCGGCCGGCTTTGCAGTAGCCTTCGGGGCCGTCTTCGCGGCGGCCTTCGTCGTAGCGGCCTTGGCCGTCGTCGACTTCGTAGCCGTGGTCTTATTGGCTGCCGTTGCCTTCTTGGTGGTTGCAGCCGTCTTCTTGGCAGCGGTCTTGGCCGGAGCCGTTGCCGCAGGCTTTGCCTCGGCGGCGGCCTTTACCTCGGGAGCAGCCTCGACCTCGTTGGCCTGCTTGGCAGCGGCGGTCGTGCGCTTGCGCGTGGTCGATGCCTTGGCAGTAGTAGCCTTGGCAGCGGAGGTCTTGCTCGCAGCGGCCTTCGTGGTCGTAGCCTTCTTAGCCGTCGTCTTGCGAGCCGTCGTCTTCTTGGCGGCAGGCTTCGCTGCGGGCTTCACCTCAGGATCGGCTTTAACCGGGTCAGCTTCAGCCGGCTTCTCCTCGACCTTGGGCTCCTCAGCAGCAGCGGGCTCCTTAACGGGCGCCGCAGGCTCGGCCTCATCAGCAACCGGCTCCTCTATGGCCGTGGCAGCCTCCACAGCCGCCGGGCGCTCAATCTCCGGGTGCATAAAGAAGTACAGGTCCAGATACTTATCGGCCGAGCGCGTCCAGCTAAAGTCCTGGCTCATGGCCTGTGTGACCAGCTGATCCCAGGCCTCGCGATTATCCCAGAACAGGCGTGCCGCGCGGAACACGGCGTCACCCATCTCGTCGCCGTTAAAGTTGCTAAACGAGAAGCCCGTGCCCTCGCCGGTAAACTCGTTATACGGGATCACGGTGTCCTTCAGGCCACCGGTCTCGCGCACGATGGGCAGGGTGCCGTAGCGCATGGCGATGATCTGCGACAGACCGCAGGGCTCAAACTTCGAAGGCATTAGGAACATATCGGCGGCGGCATACATACGCTGCGACAGCGCCGGATCGAACTCGATGCGCGCGGCCATGGTGCCGGGGTACTTGTCCTGGAAGTAGCGCAGACCGTCCTCGTAGTCGCGGTCGCCGGTGCCCAGCACGGCCACCTGAACGCCGCCGGACAGGATGCGGTCGAGCGCGTACATGACCAGGTCCAGGCCCTTCTGGCGCGTCAGGCGCGTGACCATCACCATAAGCGGGCGGTCGTCGCGCACCTCGAGCCCCAGTTCCTCCTGTAGCTTGGCCTTGCACACGGCCTTGCCGGAACGGTCCTCAACCGTGTAGTTGGCGGCAATGCGCTTGTCGGTTGCCGGGTCAAAGGCCGCCACGTCAATGCCGTTGAGGATGCCCTGCAGCGCGTAGGAACGCTCGCGCAGCACACCGTCCAGGCCCTCGCCAAACTCGGGCGTCTGGATCTCGCCCGCATAGGTGGGGCTCACCGTGGTGATGGCGTCGGCATAGTGCAGCGCGCCCAGCATGTAGTTGATGCTGCAGGCGTCGCAGCGCAACTGCGTGGCGGCCGCGGGAATATGCGCCACACCCAGGATGTCCTCCATCACGGTGTCGCTAAACTGGCCCTGGAACGCCACGTTGTGGATCGAGAACACAGTCTTGACGCGGTCGTACAGCGGCAGGCCCTGGTAGAACTCGCGCAAGAACACGGGCGCCAGTGCCGTCTGCCAGTCGTTGCAGTGCAGGATGTCGCACTCAACGCCCTCGGGCAGGTGCTGCAGGCTCTCGGTAATGGCCTTGGAGAAGAACGCGAAGCGCTCGCCGTCGTCGAAGAAGCCGTACGGATAATCGCGCGCAAAGTAGCGCTCGTTGTCCACGAACATATAGGTGACGCCGTCGTGCTCGAGCTTCTCCAGCCCGCAGTACTCGTTGCGCCAGCCCAGGCTCACGTAAAAGTCGGAAAAGTGCTCCATCTGCGCCTTGTACTCGTCCTTGATGGTGGCGTATTTGGGCACCATCACGATGACCTCGGCGCCGGCGCGTACAAGCGCCGCAGGAAGCGCGCCCGCCACGTCGCCCCGGCCACCGGTCTTAACAAACGGTGCGCACTCGGCCGAGGCAAACACGATCTGCATCTTTTTGCTGGAATCTGCCATATTGTCTCCCATGTTGCAATTCGAGAATAGCCGCCTGGCGCTAACCGGGCGGCTATTCTACATGTTACGAGCGATGTTGCGGTGCCAACGTTAACGTACGATGGTGGTGTCGGAAGTTAACGGAGCCTTGCCCAGCACCAGGATGTTCTCGGGCGTGCCGCGAAGCTCGGTGTTGGTGGGAACCACATTGTTCTTGTCCAGAATGGCATTCTCGACGCGGGCGCCGCTCTTGATGACACAGCTCTGGTTGATGATCGAGTTGGTCACCGATGCGCCCTCTTCGACCACACCGCCGCGCGACAGGATCGAGTTACGCACGGTGCCCTTGATGATGCAGCCGGCCGAGATGATCGAGTTGCACGCGTGGCTGCCGGTCGCATAGCGCGAAGGCGGCACGTCGTGAGCCTTGGTCAGGATTGGGCGCTCGGGGTCAAAGAGCTGGTCGGCCACGGTCTGGTCGAGCAGGTCCATGCTGCGGCGATACAGCGACTTCTCGCTAAACACGCCCACGACCTCGCCCTTGTACTCGTAGCTGCACACGTCGATGTTGCCAAAGTCGCCTTGGAGTGCCTCGAGCAGGTCCAGATAGTCGGCTGCCTGGTAGTGATCAATGATCTCGAGCAGCGTCTCGCGGTTGACGATGCAGCAGTCCATAGAGGCGTTGTCGCCGTACACGACGCCGGCGCTCACGCCCGTCAGGCGACCGTTCTCGTTAATTTCGAGTTTGGTCTCGTCATCGACGTTGCGCGTGGCCTTGCAGTACACCACGGTCATCTGGGCACCGGAGTTCTCGTGCGCGTCGATGATGGTGTTGAGGTCCATGTTAAAGATGATGTTGGTGCCCATCATCACAACATAGGGCTTGTCCGAGCGCTGGAACAGCGTCTTGTTGGAGATGATGTCGCGCAGCAGGAAGCGCATGCCGCCCTTGGTGGTGCCATACGCGTTGCCGGGCACCATGAACAGGCCGCCCTTCTTGCGGTCCAGACCCCAGTCCTTGCCCGAACCAACGTGGTCGATCAGCGAGCGGTAGTTGCCCGGCATGACGACGCCGACGGTCTTAATGCCGGCATTCATCATGTTGGACAGCGGAAAGTCGATCAGGCGGTAGCGGCCCAAAAAGGGAACGGACGCGATGGGGCGGTCCTTGAGCAGGACGCTGCCGTAGCTCGAAGAGTAGTTAGCGGTGATATAACCGATGGCCTTGCGATTGATCATCGGATCATTCCCCCTTCCCGATAACGACGTCATTTCCAACGACGGCCGTATCCTTGGTGGTATCGACAGAGCCGAGCTTCACGCCCTCTTCGACCGTGGAGTTCTCGCCCAAAATAGCGCGGCAGATGTGCGCGCCGCTCTTAACGTGCGCACCCGGCAGCAGCACGGAGTCCTCGACCACGGCGCGCTCCTCGATGATGACATCGGTCGAAAGGATTGAGTGGCGAGCGGTGCCGTAGATCTTGCAGCCGTTGGAGACCAGGCAGTCGTCCAGGCGGCCGTCCGGGCCAATGTAGTGCGGCGGACGCGTGGTGATGTTGGACATGATGGGGAAGTGCTTGTCGAACAAATCGAACTCGGGGTTGTTGCCCAGCAGGTCCATCGAGGTCTCGTGGAAGCTGGCGATGGTGCCGACGTCCTTCCAAAAGCCGTGGAACTCGTAGCTGTACAGGCGCTTGCCCTCGCCGAGCAGCTTGGGGATGATGTCCTTGCCAAAGTCGTGGCTCGAGCGCTGGTCCAGAGCGTCCTCTTCGAGTGCCTCGCTCAGCACGTCGGCCGAGAAGATGTAGATGCCCATGGACGCGAGGTTCGAATCGGGCTTATCGGGCTTCTCGGTGAACTTGGTGCTGCGCCCGTCCTCGGGGTCGGTGGTCAGGATGCCAAAGCGGCTGGCCTCTTCCCACGGCACGGGCATAACGCTCACCGTGAGGTCGGCGTTGTTCTCAATGTGCGTCTTGAGCATCTTGCGGTAGTCCATGCGATACAGGTGATCGCCCGAAAGAATCAGGACGTACTTGGGGTCGTTGGCCTTGATGTAGTCGAGGTTCTGCGTAATGGCGTCGGCCGTGCCCGCATACCAGGCGCCGCCGGTCTGCGTCTCGTACGGCGGCAGGATCGATACGCCGCCGTCACGGCTGTCCAGATCCCAGGCCTCGCCGGAGCCCACATAGGCATGCAGCAGGTAGGGACGGTACTGCGTCAGAACGCCCACCGTGTCGATGCCCGAGTTGGAGCAGTTGGACAGCGAAAAGTCGATAATGCGGAACTTGCCACCAAAGCTAACCGCCGGCTTAGCGATCTTTTGGGTGAGTGCTCCCAATCGGCTGCCCTGTCCTCCTGCGAGGAGCATCGCGATGCATTCTTTCTTACTCATCGATTTCTCCTTCTGTCATCGATGTTCCTAAACCCATTAGCGACGGGCGCGGCGCAACGTCACGCCCGTCGAGTAATGCCGTGCTGGCATAGGGGAGCTCGCGCGCCTTTACGCGTGCCAGATCTCGTCGCGGTACTCGCGAATGGTGCGGTCGCTCGAGAACCAGCCGCTCGAGGCGGTGTTGAGCAGGGCCTTGCGGTTCCATTCGAGCTCATCAGCGTAGAGGGCCTCGATCTCGGACTGGATGTCCATGTAGGCGGAGAAGTCGGCCAAGGTCATGAACCAGTCCTTGGTCAGCCAGTCGGCCACGAGCGGGGAGTAGGCGTTGCGGTCGCCGTTGGAGAAGGTGCCGTCGGCCACCATATCGATGGCGTGCTTCAGGCGCGGGTCGGCCTCGTAGTAGGAGGCGGGATTGTAGCCCTCGGCGTACTTCTTCTCGACCTCGTCGACGGTCATGCCGAACAGGAAGAAGTTCTCGGCGCCGACGCGCTCACGGATCTCGACGTTCGCGCCATCGAGCGTACCGACGGTCATCGCGCCGTTGAGGGCGAACTTCATGTTGCCGGTACCCGAGGCCTCCTTGCCGGCCTGCGAGATCTGCTCGTCGAGGTCGGTGGCGGGAATCAGGTGCTGGGCGAGGCGCACATTGTAGTTCCACGGGAAGTACACGGCCAGCTTGCCCTTGACGTCCGGATCGTTGTTGACCACGCGGGAGACGTTGTTGATGAGCTGGATGGTCATCTTGGCCAGGTAGTAGCCCGGGGCGGCCTTGGCACCGAAGAACACGGTGCGCGGGGTGACGTCCTCGGCCTTGACCTTGCCGGACTTGATGTCGGCGTAGGTGGAGATGACGGACAGGATCTTCAGGGACTGGCGCTTGTACTCGTGCAGGCGCTTAACCATGGTGTTGAACATGGTGTTCGGGTCGAGCTCGAAGCCGTACTCGCGCTTGGCGTAGGCGGCGAAGTCGACCTTGTTGGCCTTCTTGACGGCGGCGAACTTCTTGACGAATTCATCGTCCTTGGCCAGCGGCTCGAGGGCCTTGAGCATCTCCAGGTCGGAGAGCCACTTGTCGGTGCCGAGGCCCTCGGTGATGAGGTCGGACAGGCGCGGGTTGGCGAGCTTGACGAAGCGACGCGGAGTCACGCCGTTGGTCACGTTGGTGAACTTGTCCGGGTAGACGTCGGAGAAGTTCTTGAGGGTGACGTCCTTCAGGAGCTGGGAGTGCAGCTCGGCCACGCCGTTGACGTGGGAGCCGCCGTAGGTGGCCAAGTAGGCCATGCGCACGGCGTCGCCAGTGTAGATGGCCATGTCCTTGATGGTGTTCTTGTCGACGCCCTTGGACTTGAGCTCGTCCTCGAACTGCGCGTTGATCTTCTCGATGATCTCAAGGTGACGCGGCAGCAGCTCGCCGATCAGGCTGGCCGGCCAGACCTCAAGGGCCTCCGGCAGCAGGGTGTGGCAGGTGTAGTTGAAGGTCTTGGTGGTGATGGACCACGCGGTATCCCAGTCGTAGCCGTACTCATCGATGAGGATGCGCATGAGCTCGGGGATGCCGATCACCGGGTGGGTGTCGTTGAGCTGGAAGACGATCTTGTTCGGGAAAGTCGTCAGATCCGGCTTGTCCTGGCCCGGGTAGAAGACGCGGATGGCGTCGTGCAGGGAGGCGGAGACGAAGAAGTACTGCTGCTCAAGGCGCAGTTCCTTGCCGACCTTGGTGGAGTCTTCCGGGTAGAGAATCTTGGAGATGTTCTCGGCCTTGACCTGCGGGGTCACGGCTTCCATGTACTCGGAGCGGTTGAAGGCGAGCAGATCGAACTCGTCGTAGCTCTTGGCGCTCCACAGGCGCAGGGTGTTCACGCGGCCGGACTTGTAGCCGGGGACCAGGTAGTCCACCGGCACGGCGCGCACGGACCATGCGGGCTGCCAGGTCTTGGTGCCGTCGGCGTTCTCGACGACCTTGCCGCCGAAGGAAACCTTCTGGTCGCGGTTGTAGTCGATGTGGCCCCACGGCTCTTCGTTGGCCAGCCAGTAGTCCGGGGTTTCGACCTGCTTGCCGTCCTTGTCGAACTCCTGCTTGAAGATGCCGTACTTGTACTGGATGCCGTAGCCGAAGGCCGGCACGCCCAGCGAGGCGAGGGAGTCGATGAAGCAGGCGGCCAGACGGCCGAGGCCGCCGTTGCCGAGGCCCGGCTCGTATTCGGCGTCGACGACGTCCTGGACCTTGAAGCCGAGGGCTTCCACGGCCTTGTCGAACTGCTCGGTCAGACCGGCGTTGAGCAGCGCGTTGCGCAGCTGCTTACCCATCAGGAATTCTGCGGACAGGTAGCCGACGGCCTTGGTGTTGCCGTTCACGGTGTCGGCCTGGGTCTTGAACCAGGAGTCGGCAAGGTGGTTGCGCACGGCCTTGGATGCGGCGACATACACGTCAGCAGGGGTAGCCTGCTCGGTGGTGACGTTCTGAGTGTATTTCAGTTGTTCACGAATCTCGTCGGCGAATTGTTCCGCCGTGACAGGAGACTTCGGTGCGGTGATTTCGGTCATTCTGACTTTCCTTCCGGGATAAGTGCCCGTGTTTATTATGCCGCGCGATAGGTATCGTCGCACAAACGTAAGCATGAACTCTCCGTAACGACGATGGCGGAGCGTTCTTGCATACGTTCTCATTTAGAGCGTAGCACATGCCCCGATATTCCGCATCACACCGTATGCCATCGTTTGCATTATGGAAGATCTTCCGGCTCCGGTGCCATGATGGGATACATGGCAGTAATTCTTGAAAAAGACCTGAAACGCGGGCATGACGCGCTGGTGCAATGGCGTGCCGCGGCCCGGGAGCTGGCGGACAACACACCACATCGTCTGACCGTCTCCCCTGTCTTGCCACGCCCGGTGTGGGCGATGGCCGTGCGCTACTCGCTGTTTCTGCTGGAGCGGCGCGCACCCGGCCCTGGCGTGGAGGTGCGTGTCGCGCCGTGGGGGGCGGTCAAAATCTTGGACGGCCCGGAATCGGACCCGCATAACCTGACCCCGCCGGACGTCATCGAGCTGGACCCGGAAGTCTGGCTGCGGCTGGCCTGCGGCATCACCACATGGGCAGAGGAAAAGGACGCCGGCCACATCAGCGCGGTCGGCGAGCGCGACGACCTGAGCGACCTGCTGCCGCTGTGAGGCGCGAAGCGTAAGTAAGCCACCAGCGGCGGCACCATCAGCCATAACCACAAATCCCCTTGTGCTCAACCAAGCACAAGGGGATTATTACGAGAAGACCGGCGTTCAGCTCTTCTTGGGCTTGAGCGCGGAAGGCATGGGCAGCGGAATCGGCTTGCGCGGGGCCGGCTTCGGTGCGGCAGGCGCGGAGGCCGGGAACTCGCCGCTGGTCGCCTTTGCGGCGGCTTCGGCAGCCCACTTGGCGTACTCGTCGAGGTCATCCTCCTGCGTAGCGGGAGCTGCCTCGGCGGCACCGGAAGCGTGGTCATCAGCAGCGGAATCCACATCCTTGTCCGCATACTGGTCATCGATGTCGGCGAACGGGTCAGGAGAGCCCATTCCCGGCTCCTGCTCGCTCAGCTCTTTTGCCAGCTCATCGTAGTCGGTATCGGTGGTCAGGTACTTGAGCTTTCGGGCAATTTTCTGCTGTTTTGCTTTTTGACGTCCGCGGCCCATCTGACCCCCTGCGATTACTGTGCTGTTCGATTCATCAACAATAGAGAGTACCACTAATAGTGGCTTGTTCGTTGTCGGCTCACACTTTTACCATAAAAAGCGTTTATTTAGGGCATATTCAAAGGATTTTCGCATGACCGACGAGCAGCAACTGACAGCGGCAGGCAATGAGATGAGCGCGAGCTTCCTCGCGGCCAAAAAGCGTTCGGACGAAACGCTCGCCAAGCTGGAGGCCAAGCCGTCGTCCTTCACCATGTTGACCGGCGACCGCCCGACCGGCCGGCTGCACCTCGGCCACTACTTCGGCTCGATCCGTGAGCGTGTCGCCATGCAGGAGCGCGGCGTCAACACAAACAACATCATCTCCGACTACCAGGTGATCACCGACCGCGACACCACCGAGCACATCCAAGACAACGTGCTGAACCTGGTGCTCGACTACATGGCCGCCGGCATCGATCCGAACAAGACCATGATGTTCACCCACTCCGCCGTGCCGGCCGAGAACCAGCTACTGCTGCCGTTCCTGTCCTTGGTCACCGAGGCCGAGCTGCACCGCAACCCGACCGTGAAGTCCGAGATGGAGGCGTCCGGCCACGCGCTGACCGGTCTGCTGCTCACCTACCCGGTGCATCAGGCGTGCGACATCCTCTTCTGCAAGGCCAATGTCGTGCCGATCGGCAAGGACAACCTGCCGCACGTGGAAATCACGCGCACCATCGCCCGCCGTTTCAACGAGCGTTACGCCAAGAAGAACCCGGTGTTCCCGGAGCCGGCCGCCATTCTGTCTGAGGCACCGGAGATTCCGGGTCTCGACGGCCGCAAGATGAGCAAGTCGTACGGCAACTCCATCATGCTGGGCGCCACCGCCGAGGAAACCGCCAAGCTCATCAAGAAGAGCCCGACCGATTCCGAGCGCCGCATCACCTTCGACCCGGTTGCCCGCCCGCAGGTCTCCGCCCTGCTGACCACCGCCGGCCTGGTGACCGGCCGCGACCCGAAGGACATCGCCGAGGAGATCGGTGATTCCGGCGCCGGCGCGCTCAAGGCATACGTCATCGAATCAGTCAACGAGTTCCTGGCCCCGCACCGCGAGCGCCGCGCCGAGCTGGCCAAGGACATGGATTCCATTCGTGACATCCTGCACGACGGCAACAAGCGCGCCAACGCCATCGCCGAGGAGACCCTCGACCAGGTGCGCGAGGCCATGGGCATGAAGTACTGATTTTCCCGCCGCTCGTAGCAAGACGCCGTGTCAGCCCCAACTGGGCAACTGACACGGCGTTTTTGTATTGCGGCGTCTGCTGTGTCCTATCTTCACTTCGAGGGGCGGATTTCTTGTTTTTCCGTGCAACGCGGCTATCAAGACGGACCTCTGTTCACTTCATGCCGATGGCTTGCATCAATACGTACGCTCCCCGCACAGCAATGTCATTACGACGTGTTGCGGCATAGCGCGCATGGCTTCCGGAGTATCGGCGGCGTATGGGTCGGCGTCCAGCAACACCACATCGGCCGGGTCGCCGGATGCAAGGCGGTCACGGCCAGTGGCGGTCGAGGCTGCCAGCGAGGTATGCACATCGAGGCACTGCTCGGGCTGGAACGGCTCGAGGACAGAGCTATCGGTGCCGCGCACGGCGGCGGTAAAGGCCAGCCACGGGTCCAGCGGGGCCACGGGCGCATCCGAGCCCATGCGCAGCGTGGTACCGGCGTCGTGGAGGGCCCTGAACGGATAAGGGATGCCGGCCGGGTTGGCCCAGAAACGGGTGATGACGTCGCGGTCATCCATGGCGTGCTGCGGCTGGATGCTGGCCGTGAGCCCCAGCTCGGCGAAACGCGGGATATCGACGGGTTTGAGCATCTGCGCATGCTCGATCGATCCATGTGCGTGCGTGGCGGCGACTGCGTTGAGCGCAATGGTGTTCGCTTCGTCGCCAATGGCGTGGCAGGCAATGTCGAAGCCATGCTCGGTGGCTAGGCGCATATAGTCTTCGATTTGCTGCGGCGTGTAGCTCAGCGTGCCATACGTCAGCGGCTCGATGCCCGAATACGGCGTGGAGCAGTAGGCGGAGCGGGTGTTGAGCGATCCGTCCGAGATGAGCTTCATGGCGCCCACATGGCCAAGCCCGGCGCTGCCCGGCAATTCCTTGCCGGTATGCCAACCCGCGTCAATGGCGGCTCGCAACCGCTCGGGGTATACACCGGCGTCCACGCGCAAACCGTTAATGCCAGCCGCGAAACGATTGATCCATGTATCGATGTTTTCGGCCATTTCATAATCGCGGATGCCCACCACGCCCTTGCTTGCGGCGTCCTGTTCGGCCTCGCGCAGCAGACGGTCAGTCTCTTCAGCAGCGCCCGGCGCCTTGTCGAAGGCGGTGTAGGCGTTGAACCATTCGAGTTCACCGACCAGACCGGATTCGTCCACATGTACGCCAAGCCTGCGGGCCGCGGCGGAATTCACCCATCCGCAGTGCATGTCCGCGCTGGAGAGGGCCACCGGCTGTTCGCCGGTCACGGCGTCAATTGCGGCCAGTGTGGGCTGCTCGTCGTCGGCCCACAGCGAGTGACGGAATCGCATGCCCACCACGAAGGCATCTGGGTCAAGCGTGCCGGCGGCGCGGCGCTCATCCAGATGACGGCGCAACATGTCCATCGCTTCGGCGGCGGAACGGGCATTGATGAGGTCCAGTCGGCCCAGCGTCTTAGCCCATTGCGTGAAGTGCGTGTGGCAGTCCCACAGGCCGGGAATAACCCACAGGCCGTCGGCGTCGATGGTGGTTTCGTCGGCGGGTGCGGAGGCCGACGTTGGGATTGAGACGCTGCCAGAAGCAATGGCATTCGTCGCGTATGCCAACGATGTCGTATGCGCCTTAGTCTGCATCGTGCTGTCCGAAGCCGAGACCGTTCCAGCAGGGCCGACAGACGCAACAACCCCATCGCGAAGCACCACATCCACGCGGTCCTGAGACCCCGGAACACCGGCATTGACAATACGCACCAAGCTACTCATACCCGCCATCATGCCACCTTTGCATGAACGCCATGGAGATTCGTCCAAGTTGAATCGCGCCGTCGGCGGCGATTCCTGCTGGCTGCCTGCAAACCCCTACGTTCCATGTAATTGCGGGATGGCCTGCAACTGCGATGAACACCCATAGTTTATCCACCGACTTATCCACATTTATCCACCGAAAAATTGGGGCGGTAGACAAGGCCGGTAGCCGGACTCTACACTGCGAGGACAAAGCGAACATCACGAAGGGGTGATCATCATGGGTAGCTCAACGGCATTGACCGAGCTGACAATGCAGAAGTACCAACGAATGCAGACGTGCGCAGATGTTCAACGACGAAGCGCATGGCGCCCACCCTATGCCCTGACAACAGCGTTGGAGCTTTTGTCAATTGAAGTACCCCGCATATCAAGCAAACACAGAGGCCTTGCAACTACAACCATTGTTGCGGTTCCACACGCCAATGACAAACGGCACATTGTGGGGGTCAAAGTGGTTGTATGGCCTTTTCCACTAGACACGGTCATAATCGAGGGACAATTCACATGCACTTCACCAGCTTGCACATGGGCCATGTTCTCCACGTATCTCGAACTTGAAGAACTCATCGTTCTCGCTGATTCCATGATGCGACGAGATCGAAGGCTCTGCAGAACAACCATCGACGCCCTTTCTCTGTATCTCGATGAGGCCGAGGCCCAGGTGCGAGCCGACAAAGAGAATGGCACCAATTCGTATTTGTTCCGCGGGTATAACAAATGCCGTCGCGCCCTACTTTTGGCGCGCGCGGGCACAGATTCCTCCATGGAAACA
>CAJMSL010000017.1 GCA_905216045.1 uncultured bacterium | reverse complement strand
TCGACTATCTGCCTCTTGAACTCGTCGGTGAAATGCCTCGGGTGCCTGGGGTCCCTCATATACGGCCCTCCCGTCTCCTGCGCCCCTCCCGGAACTGTCCACATCAGTGTAGCCAATCCAGCCTCGCCCTCTGGCCGTCGGTGAGGTCCTCGGGGTTCTTCACGAGCGCGTAGCGGCTGCCCTTGATGGAGGCCGCCTCCTCCTCGAGCGCCCTGACCTCCTCGGGCGGCAGCTCGCCTTTGGCAGGCCTGCCGCGCTTGCCCTCGGGCCTGGGCCTGGCGGCCCTGGCGGCGGCCCTGGCGGCGTTCCACTCCCCGCAGCGCACGGCGTCGAGCGCGCCGTTCATCCACTGGACCACGCGGAAGGGGTCCATGACCCACCTCGCGTTGGGGCAGCGGCGCTTGACCAGCTGCCCTATCCGCCTCACGCCGTCGGCGGCCACCACCTCCATGGCGCGCCTCTGCTCGCGCGCGAGCCCGTCGAGGAACAGGTTGAGCACGTCCTTGCCGGTGCCCTCGTGCGCCCAGACGAGGCAGCCGCGGTCGTGGCCGACGACCACCGTGACGTACCCGTGGCCCCTCTTGTACGACGTCTCGTCGATGCCGATGCGGCGCACGCCGTCGAACCTCGAGGCGCCGCGCGCGGCCTCCAGCTCGGCGTAGACGCGCCTGCACACGCCGCCCACGCCGTGCCACTCGACGCGGGCGAGCTCGGAGACCGCCGAGGCGGTGCAGCGGACCGCCAGCCACGCCACCCAGTCCTCGAAGTCGCGCGTGAAGCGCGCCCCGTGCCGCGCCCAGGGGACGGCCTCGGTGCGCACGCCGTGCTCCGGGCAGCGCACCCTGCAGGGCGCGTACTCCAGGTAGCAGGCCGAGCGCGCCAGGTCCATCGCCCTCCACAGCCTGGGGGCCCCGCGGCTCGCCATGTCGTAGAAGCCGCAGGCCCTGCCGCATACGGGGCAGCGGCGCTGCTCGCGCTTGTAGGGCCGGACGCTCACGACGATGCGCTCGGCCTCGATGCGCGCGCCCAGGACGACCGTGCGGGCCAGACCGAGGGCGAGAAGTAGTAGACTCTTCATGCGTCACACCTCTTCGGTTGTCTGAATTTGGCTTAGCAATCATAGGCGGATGACGCGGAAACGGCCCCTCCCGGGGCCGTTTCAGTTCCAGATCGTTGTTTTCGCCCGCTGAGCTGGGCCTATGCCGGAATCTCTCCCACAGAAACCACCGAAGAGCCCATTATTCCCGTATGAAATCGGCACCCCTGAAGCCCCGTTCGAGGAATAATTGCGCGCTAAAATACAGCAAGATACACGGCGTTATTCGGCGGCATTCGGGGTTGTCGAAACTGCGGAAACCGATTTCCGCGTTTCTTTATTCCCGTTTGTTGACCTGGGCAAATACAATTGAAAAGGGTTTGAATCCGCCTCGCAGTTTCAACTCAGTTTCGACCGTTCGAAACCGGCCTTCGGGGGACCCGAATTGTGAATTATTCCCGCAGGGCCTAATTATTCCCGTACCGCCGAGTACTCCGCTGTACCGCCCAGTAGGGATAGACGGGAATAATTGGGTCGTTTTCCCAGGTAGAGATACAAAAAGAAAGCCCTCGAACCAGAGGGTTCGAGGGCTGTTATTCCCACTATTTCGCTGGTGGCTTCGTCCTGCGGCGATGCCGAAACAGTATCAGGCGGTACTCGGCAGCACCAAAACGCGAGTTCAGAAGCCAGTTCCCGTTATTCCCACTCATTGGGGACAGACTTAAATGAGTGATTGCACTCATTGGGGACAGTCTTAAATGAGTCCTGTCGGCAGCTGGGGGACGTTCCCCAGCTGCCGGCAGTTTGGGGCGGTCCTTTGATGTCCGATGCCCCCAGAGGGGTCGAGTATCACGGACTACTCTGTCTTTTAGGGCTTTGGTGTTCCGCTTCTTTATGTTTTACAAGGATCCTCGCATGCGCATTATCGCGCATAACATTGCGTGTTAATGCGTATGACCGCGTATAAATGTGCAAAATATGGCTAAATAATGACCGACAAGCAAATAAACACGCAAACACGAGCAGATACGCGCGCAATTGTGCGAATATAGGGTTGTTAGAAATGAAGGACTTCCGATACCTCAGGAGGCACATAATGGCAGATTCCAAACAGGCTCCGCTCGATGCCGAAGCAGCCGCTAAGGCGGCGTTTGCCTCGGTCCAGGATCAGCCGTTCCCCAACGATATTTTTACGGCCCCCGAGCTCCGCTGGGCCGTGATCGGTTGCGGTGTTATCGCCAACCAAATGGCCCGGTCTCTCGCTCTTGCCGGTCGCAGGCTTGCGGGCGTCGCCAACCGCACTCTGTCCAAGGCTCAAGCTTTTGCTGAGCAGTATGGCATCGAGAAGGTCTATGAAACGGTCGATGACCTCTACGCCGATCCGAACATTGACGCAGTCTATATCACCACGCCGCACAACACTCACATCACTTACCTGCGTGCCGCGCTGGCCGCCGGCAAGCACGTGCTCTGCGAGAAGGCCATTACCCTCAACTCTGCCGAGCTCGACGAGGCCCGTGGCATCGCCGACGAGCACAACGTGATCCTTATGGATGCCACCACGGTGCTCCACATGCCCTTGTATCAGGAGCTGCGCCGCCGCATGGATGCCGGCGAGTTTGGCCGCATGAACCTCGCCCAGCTCAACTTTGGCAGCTACAAGGAGTACGGCGATCTGACCAATCGCTTTTACAATCGCAACCTTGCTGGCGGTACCATGCTCGACATTGGCGTGTATGCCCTGTCCGTCATGCGCCTCTTTATGGCAAGCCAGCCCGCTGAGGTTGTCTCGCTGGGCAACACCTGCGAGACCGGCGTTGACGTTGCGGGCGGCATCGTCTGCCGTAATGCCGAGCAGCAGCTGGGCGTGGTGAGCCTCACGCTCCACTCCAAGCAACCCAAGCGCTCGGTCATCAGCTTCGACAAGTGTTATATCGAGGTCAACGAATATCCGCGTGCCGATCACGCGACCATCGTGTGGACTGCGGACGGCCACCGCGAGGAGGTCCACGCCGGCACCGAGGCTTACGCTCTGTGCTATGAGATGGCCGATCTTGAGAAGGCCGTTGCCGGCGACGACTCCAAGCGCGAGCTGCTGGATTATGCTTCTGATGTTATGGAGCTTATGACCAAGCTTCGCGCCGACTGGGGAGTCGTGTATCCCGAGGAGGAGTAAGCGATGCTAGCGGAAGATAGGCTTAATGCGATTGTGTCGATGGTGCAGCAGGCTGGCTCGGTTACTGTACCAGAGCTTGCCGATACCCTGGGCGTGACGGCGTCTACCATTCGGCGCGACCTGCAGACGCTCAACCGAGCGCATCGCATCGCCAAGGTCCACGGTGGAGCGACGAGTCTTGAACGCGCGCACGTGCCGCGCGACCTAACGCATAATGCGCGCAGCGACCTCCATAACGACGACAAGGAGCGTATCTGCGCCCGTGCGGCGGCGCTTGTGGGGCCCGAGAGCTTTGTATACATCGACTCGGGCTCGACGACGCTCAGGCTCATCGAGCATCTTCCACACCTTGAAGATGTCACCTATGTGACCGATTCCGTGCTCCATGCTCAGCGCCTTGCTTTGCGCGGCATGCGTACCGTGGTGCTGGGCGGCGAGCTCAAACCCGAGACCGAGGCGCTCGTTGGCCCCGATGCCTTGGCAACCTTAGACCGCTACAACTTCAACTGTGGCTTTTGGGGCTCTAACGGCATTGCCGCCGAGCAGGGCTTCACGGCGCCCGATATCGAGGAGGCGCAAGTAAAGCGTATCTCGATGCGCCATACGGCCAAGCGCTTCGTAATCTCGGACGCCAGTAAATTTGGCATGGTGGCGCCCGTCAAGTTCGCGGACTTCCGCGACGCAACGATTATTACCGCAGGCGATGTCCCCGCCAAGTACCGGGCAATGGACAACGTCATCACGGTCTAACAGCAGGGGACGGGCAAGCGCCAAAACCACCGCGAAGGGGTAGGAACCTATGTGGTGGTTTTGACGTTTGTCCAGATAAAACCTGCCAAAATAAACCTGTCCCTTTTCGGCAGGTTTTAGGGCTCCCAGGGGCAGGGGGCTTCTATGTGGATGTGCTCGCCGGTTACGGGATGCGTGAAGGACACGCTGTGGGCGTGGAGCATCAGGCCGCAGGGGCGCGGCGTTCCGTACAGGTCGTCGCCAACCAGGGGATGATGCTCGCTCGCCAGATGCACACGGATTTGGTGCTTACGGCCGGTGAGCAACTCGACATCGATATACGAACGCGCGGGAAGGCCTCGGCGGCTCTTAAGGCGCTTGAGCACCTTCACGCGCGTCTGAGACGGCTTGCCGCTGGCGCCAACGCGCATCTTGCGGCTATCGTGGCGGTCGCGGGCGATGGGCTTGTCGATGAGCTTCTCGTTCCAGTCGATCTTGCCCTCGGCGAGCGCCAGATAGTGCTTTTCGAACGCGTGGTCGATAATCATCTGGTCAAAGGCGGGCTGCGTCTGCTTGTCGAGCGAGAACAGCACCACGCCGGTGGTGTCACGGTCCAGGCGATTGAGCGGCTGCATGTCGGTCGCGGCAAAGCCGTCGCCCATCGCCAGCAGCAGGTCGCTGGCGTAGTCGGTGAGCGTGCGCTCGCCGGTGCCGTCGCCGTGGACAATCATGCCGGCGGGCTTGTCGATGGCCATAAGCCAGGCGTCGCAGTAGAGGACTTGAGGTTCTTCGTTCACGTGTAAGCCTTTCGGTTAGCTAATTCCCACAAACATGCAGCCCGAGGTGGCGCCGCGCAGGCGGGCGGCGGGCTTGCGGCCGGCTTGAGCCGCCTCGACGGCGCGACGGACGCGAGCGACGGCACGGCCAATCTCATCGGCCTCGAGCAGGGTTCCGTCGACCATAAGATGACGGACGCCGGCGTCGAGCAACTGCGGTACCTGCGGCGTGAGGTCGATGGGGTAGGCGTCGTACAGGCGTGAGCGGCCGTGGATGTCGGTACGCACCGGCATGATCTTGCCGTCGATATTCTTGAGCGAGAGCTTGCGGGCACGCAGGCGGCAGTTGGCACAATCGTGGATACAGCCGTTGGCAACCTGCAGGATGCAGTGCTCGCTCGTCATAACGCGCGGGCGGCCAAAGACGGTGATGCCCAGAGCCGCGGGCGCGGCGGCGCCGAGCGAGACAATCTCGTCGAGTGTGATCTCGGGCGAGAGCCAAAACGCACCGGCTCCGCGCTCGGCAAGCGCCTCCATGCAGGGCGTGTTGTGCACCGGCAGGCAAGAGCGAATCTCGGCCGTGGCGCCAACCTGGGCGGCCAGGGCAAGCTCAGAGATGTTGCCAATAGCGACCGTGGCGCCGGCAACAACCCACGGGTCGACGCGTACGTGGTCAACGGCGCGGCAGACCTCGTCGAGCACGGGTACGATGCCCTGCTCAAATGCATCGGCGGGGGAGAGCTCGGTCGCATCGAGTGCGTCGGTGGTCATGTAGATGCGCGTTACACCCTCGGCGCGAGCGGCCTCGGCGGCCTCGAGCGAGGTGACGGTGGCGCAGATCTGCGGCTCATCGCGGTAGTGCTCGAGCGCGGGGCGGGAATCACTGGTTACAATCGCCGGCAGCTCGAGCGTTTTCGCGCGCTCCTCGTACGGTGCCAGAATGGCCTCTTCCAGCGCCTTACAAGCGGCGGCGCGCACCTTGTGCACGGCGGAAAAGCCCATACCGCAGCCGGCGTCGAGCGAAACGTCAAAGCTTGCGGCCTCAAAGGGAGAGGAGCCCATGCGCCCGACGTGCTCAACCAGATCGGATGCCTCGACGGCGCGGGTCTTGGCAGCCTCGACGGTAAAGCCCGTGGCCGTGGCCGTAAGCGAAGGATCGTCGCAACAGGTGAGCGTAACGGTAAACGGCTCGCCCAGACGCGCCACAACGGACACGTCTACGGCGCGGCGGCGCAGCACATCGCGCTTGAGCGCGGCGCCGGCGGCGTCAATGGCGCGCTGGCTTCGAATCACGCGCACGCGGCAGCCCTCGGGCATGCTACGGGGCACGCGACACTCGATGACATCGCCGGCAGCGGCATCATCGGCGGCAATGGTGGTCAGGAACTGGTCAAACTCGTTATCGTGGCGAAGCTCCAGCAGGTCGCCCTTGCCCACGGGCTCAAACAGCTCAATGCGGGCGATGGCGGCGCGGCGACGGCGGTCGTCGGGCTTGAGTCCGCGTACATCGCGGTTGGCCAGACGGCTGCCCAGCACCGTGCCCACAATCTGGCCGCGGTTGTTGGAGCGCTCGTAGCTCATCATCTCGTCGCCCGAGGTGCCGTCTTGATAGGCGTGCGTAAAGTCGCGATTAAAACAGCGCTTGAGTTGGCGCTGGCGAGCGGCGTCCTCATCCTTAGAGGTCGAAACATCGGCAAGCATGTCATCAATCTGATGACGATACACGTCGACGATGGAATACACGTAATCGGGGGCCTTCATGCGGCCCTCAAGCTTGAGCGATGCGGCGCCGGCGTCATACAGACGGCGAACAAGCTGCGACGTGTTGGTGTCGCGCGGGCACAGCGCGCGCTCGCGACCGGCAGGGGAGAGCGAGCGGCCGTTCTCGTCGATCAGCTCGTAAGGCAGGCGACAGGGCTGAGCGCACATGCCGCGGTTGGCCGAGCGGCCCGCCATGGCAAAGCTCGACAGCAGGCACAGACCCGAGTAGCAAAAGCAGATGGCACCGTGGCTAAAGACCTCCAGGTCCACATCGGGCGCGGCGTCGTGGATGGCGGCGATCTCGCCGATGGAGAGCTCGCGCGAGAGAGTCACGCGGTCGGCGCCCTGCTCACGGCACCAGATGGTTCCGCGGTCGTCATGGATGTTCGCCTGGGTCGAGATATGCGTCTCGATGTCGGGCATAGTGCGCTTGACCTCAAAGAACAGGCCCCAGTCCTGGATAATGAAGGCGTCGGCGCCCAGCGTGGAGCAGCGATGGATGAGTTGCAGCGCATCGCTCATCTCGGACTGCTTGATGACGATGTTTACCGTGGCGTAGACGCGCGACCCGGCTAGATGCGCGGCGCGGCAGGCTTGCTCAAAGGCCTCGTCGGTAAAGTTGGTGGCCTTGCGGCGGGCGTTGAAGCTGCCCATGCCGCAGTAGATGGCGTCTGCCCCGGCGGCGAGTGCGGCGGCAAAGGGCTCGGGCCCTCCGGCGGGCGCCAAAAGCTCGGGTCTGCGGTTGGTGGTTCGGCTGGCGGTTGCGGTCATATCCTGCCTTTCAAAATGCTCAGATATTCAAAAGTATAGTGACGTCGCTGCGGTGGGCGACGCCCGCAGCCTAAGCAGGACAAAGTCTTCAGCAGCTTGGACTGGCTGCTCCACATGAGAACCGTTCAGCGGTTCGGGGAAACCGTTGGGCGATAATATATTCTCGCAAGCTGATAATATTCTTGCATCAAACAGAAACCTTGAGTACTATCCCAATCAAGCGCGGTGTTCAGACCGAACTGTGCCTCCCGGTGCGAACACCGCGCTCACGCTCTCTATCTGATTGTAAGGAGAAAAACATGAGCAAGACCGTCGTGTCTTCCGATAACGCACCCGCAGCCATCGGCCCGTATTCCCCCGGTATCCAGGCCGGCAACATGGTGTTTCTGTCCGGCCAGCTGGGCATCGACCCCGCAACCGGCAAGATGCCCGAGGGCGTCGAGGCCCAGGCTAAGCAGTCCCTTGCTAACGTCGAGGCCCTGCTGACCGCTGCCGGCGCCACCTTTGCCGATGTCGTCAAGACCACGGTCTACCTGGCCGACATTGCCGACTTCGCTGCCGTGAACGAGATCTACGCCTCCAAGTTCGAGGCTCCGTTCCCCGCGCGCAGCGCTTTCCAGGTTGCCGCCCTTCCGGCTGGCGGTCTGGTTGAGATCGAGGTCGTCGCCGCTCTCTAAGGCGTTGGCAACAACTAAACATGACATGCAAAAAGACCCTGCAGCGCGTGCGAGCTGCAGGGTCTTTTGTCAAGTGACGGGTCGCTTGTGGAGCCGCGCTCCATTTTGCTCGTTAGCCCTCCTTGCGAACTTTTTGCAGGTAGCGGTAGACGCTGGGCTCCGAGATGCCCAGCGCGGTGGCGGCGCAGGCCACGGCACCCTTGAGCATGAACACCCCGTTGCCGTTGAGGTGGCGAATGACGTCCACGCGGTCGCTCTGACCAAGTGACGCTACGTCCAGCCCGCGCGCGCTCAGCAACTCGGCAATGCTGCGGTCGATGAGCTCCTGTGTGGACTCCGAAAGGCTTTCGACCTCGATAGGGGCGGGCTCCGTGCGCGTCGGCGCTGCGTCGAAGCACGCCATGAGCTGCTGCGCCATGGCGTTGATGGAACGCACGGTCGAGAGATCGGTGTTGACGCAGAGCATACCGACGATCTCGCCATTCTCGCGGATAAAGAACGTCGCGGACTCCAACGTCTTGCCACCGGCGCCGCGCCCTTCATAGCCCGTAATAAACGGCAGGTCGCGATACTTGGCGTCGTGCATGATCTTGAGCGCCAGATCGGTGGCGGGGCCGCCGACCTTGCGGCCGCTCACGATGCCGTTGCGAATATCGACAATGGCGTGGTCGGGATCCGAGAAATCGTGCAGCACGATTTCGCTGTTCTTACCGAGTACCTGCTCCAGGAAATCGACCATCGGCAAAAAGCGACGTACGGTCTCGTTCACGGGCAACTCCTTGGGGTGAAATCGGAAATGTTCATAACAATTTTTTCTCATGGTAACACGCTGTTCGTCATCTCGCATATTCGCAGGTACATTGCGTAATACAGACGAACGGTAGGAATTTGGCGGTAAACGGTCGACCAAAAGAAAAGTTAGATGTTATTTTGACCAGACACTTTCCTGACCTGCGGAAATGCATTGTCTCAGCTCAAGAATAGTATGATAACAAAAAATTATTATTGAGAATGAGAATCATCTTTAATACGATATGCAACGAAGGCACAACCTCAACCCCGCACTGCGTCACAATAGAGCGTTAGATGCGAAAACAACTATTTCGAGGATTGGTGGTCAAATGACCCAGGAGACGGTTACGAACGGCACTGAAGCCCTGTTCACTCGTGAAGGCATGCCTCCCGTTAAGGAAATGATCCCGTGTGCCCTTCAGCACGTACTGGCTTCGTTTGCCGGTATCATCACCCCGGCTGTCATCATGGCCGGCGTCTACGGCTTTAATAGCCAGCAGAGCACCGACATCATCCAAGTCGCGCTCATTCTTTCGGCGATCGATACGGCCCTTCAGGCCTTCGCTCCCTTCCGTCGCATCGGCGGCGGCCTGCCCATCGTCATGGGCGTTTCGTTCGCGTTCCTGCCGGCCCTGCAGGCCATGGGTGCCTCGGGCTTTAGCTTTGGTGCGCTGCTGGGCGGCGAGATCGTCGGCGGCGCCGTCGCAGTCCTCTTTGGTCTGGCCTACAGCAAGATCAAGTGGCTGTTCCCGCCCGTCGTGACCGGTACGGTCATCTTCTCCATCGGCGTTTCGCTGTATCCCACGGCCGTCAAGTATATGGCCGGCGGTATGGGTACGCCGCTGTGGGGCACCCCGCAGGCCTGGTGTGTCGCTCTTATCACCTTCGCCGTGGTCTTTGCGCTCGCCAACTTTGGCAAGGGCACGCTCAAGCTGGGATCCGTGTTCTTTGGCATGATCGTCGGCATGATCGTCTCCATTCCCTTTGGCATGATCGACTTCTCCAGCGTCGCCACCGCTCAGGTCTTCGCCCTTCCCAAGCTCATGCCCTACGCGCTCGAGTTTGATCCCGAGGTCTGCATTACCCTCGCCGTCGTGTTCCCCATGGTTGCTATTCAGGTTATCGGTGACGTCTCCGCCGCCTGCCTGGGCTCCATCGACCGTATGCCCACCGAGCGCGAGCTCTCCGGCGCTATCGTGTCCCAGGGCCTCACCTCTATGGTCGGCGGCCTGCTGGGCGGTCTTCCCACCAGCGCCCTTGGCCAGAACGTGGGCATCATCTGCTCCAACAAGGTCGTCAACAAGTGGGTCTTTGTGATCATCGCGGCCGTCTTTGCCATCGCCGGTCTGTTCCCGCAGCTCTCTGCCGTCCTTTCCGCTATCCCGCAGCCCGTCATCGGCGGCGCGACCGTCGGCGTCTTTGGCACCATCACCATGAACGGCGTGCGCATGTTCACCCGCGAGGGCCTCACGCAGCGCACTACCACCATCGTCGGTACCTCCGTCGTCTTTGGCCTGGGTATCTGGATGGCAAGCGGTTGCCTTGCCGGTGAGGGTATGCCCACCTGGGTGTCCACCGTCATCGGCTCCAATGCTGTAACCCCCACCGCCATCATGGCCATTGTCCTTAACCTGATTCTTCCGCAGACGCCGGTCGTGGCTCAGCACATCGATGCTGCCAAGGACGCTGCCGTGGATCTGGTCTTGCCCGAGAGCAAGAAGTAACCAATTCGGTGCTATTCGTCGGCGGACGCATCGCCTCGTCCGCCGACGTCATGCGGCGCCAAGCCGCACTTCAAAGGGTTTCCCCTTTGGTGAAGCGTTGACGGGAGAGGGCCCGTTTCCGGTGTAGGCCGGCGCTTCGCACTCCGCTATGTCAGAGGTGTCAAACCCCGCCCCTGATGTTGAAGGGAGCATTTATGCTTCTGGTCGCTAACGGTTCCGTCTTTACTCGCAACGCTCAGACCCCGTTCATTCCAAACGGTGCGGTCGCCATTGACGGAGATACGATCGTCGAAGTGGGCCCCGAGTGCGAGCTCAAGGCCAAGTACCCGGATGCCGAGTACGTCGACGCCCAGGGCAACCTCATCATGCCCGGACTCATCAACTGCCACACCCACATCTACTCGGGTCTGGCCCGCGGCCTTGCCATTAAGGGCTGCAACCCCACCAACTTCCTGGAGAATCTTGAGCAGCAGTGGTGGAAGATCGACGACAACCTGACGCTCGACGGCACCAAGGCCAGCGCCTACGCCACGATTCTTGACTCCATCCGCGATGGCGTCACCACGATCTTCGATCACCATGCGAGCTTCTGCGAGATCCCGGGAAGCCTCTTCACCATTAAGGACGCAGCTCAGGAGCTGGGCATGCGTTCGTGCCTGTGCTACGAGGTCTCTGATCGCCGCGGCCAGGAAAAATGCGACCAGGCCATTGCCGAGAACGCCGAGTTTGCCCAGTGGGCCGCCAAGGAGCGTCGCGATAACGATAACCACATGATCGCCGCCATGTTTGGCGGTCACGCCACCTTTACGCTTTCGGACGAGACCATGGACAAGATGGCCGAGGCCAACAACGGTCTGACCGGCTTCCACATCCACGTGTGCGAGGGCATGAACGACGTGTGGGATTCCCGCCTCAACCGCGGCGGCATCAGCCCCGTCGAGCGCCTGCTGCAGCACAACCTGCTGGGTCCCGACACCATGCTGGGCCACTGCATCCACGTGACGCCTGCCGAGATGGATATCGTCAAGGAGTCCGGCACCTGGCTCGTCAACAACCCCGAATCCAATATGGGCAACGCCGTGGGCTGCGCCCCCGTGCTCGAATTCTTCCGCCGCGGCATTCCTGTGTGCATGGGTACCGACGCCTACACCCACGATATGCTCGAGAGCCTTAAGGTCTTCCTGATCATTCAGCGCCACAACGCCGCCATGCCCAACGTGGGCTGGTGCGAGGCCATGACCATGCTGTTCGAGAACAACGCCAAGATGGCGAGCAAGTACTTCGATCGCAAGCTCGGTGTGCTCGAGGCCGGCGCTGCCGCCGACGTCATCGTCATGGACTACAAGCCCTTTACGCCGCTGAGCGAGGAGAACATCGACGGCCACATGCTCTTTGGCATGATGGGCAAAAACTGCCGCACCACCATCATCAACGGCCGCGTCCTGTACAAGGATCGCGAGTTCGTTGGGATTGATGAGGACAAGATCAACGCGTGGACCATGGCTGAGTCCAAGAAGCTCTGGAGCACGCTCAACGATCGCACCTACTAATAACAAGTAGATTCACGCGCGTCGGATGTTTCGCCGCATCCGACGCGCGTATAGGCGACCTCCGCGGGGTCGCCGGCGCTGTGCTAGCGCTACACCGTATTTGCGCCCGCCGCGCGGTCTCGCCGGGCGTTACAGAGAGGAGCTCATTATGAGCGACATCATGAGGCCGATCCCGTTTTCGCAGCTGATGAACTGGATCATCGAGGAGCACAAGACCCAGGACGCCATCTTTGGCGTGCGCAAGATGGTCACGACCAACCAGGAGGGCGCGCTTCCCATTTTTGACGAGCGCATCGAGACTCCGTTTGGCCCGGCCGCCGGCCCCAATACGCAGCTTGCCCAAAACATCGTGGCATCCTACGTGGCCGGTTCCCGCTTCTTTGAGCTCAAGACCGTCCAGGTTATGGACGGCGAGGAGCTCTCCAAGTGTGTGAACAAGCCCTGCATCGTGGCGCAGGACGAGTGCTACAACTGTGAGTGGTCGACCGAGCTCGAGGTTCCGCAGGCCTTTGCCGAGTACGTGAAGGCATGGTTCGCCTGCCACCTCATCGCTCGCGAGTACGGCCTGGGAAGCCCGGACGGTTTTGTCTTCAACATGTCCGTGGGTTATGACCTGGAGGGCATCAAGAGCCCCAAGGTCGACGCCTACATCGAGGGTATGAAGGACGCCAGCGGCTCCGACGTCTGGAACGAGTGCCGCGCATGGGCGCTCGCTAACCTGGACAAGTTTGAGCATGTCGACGCCGCATTTGTCGAGTCCATCCCGGCGCGCGTCTCCAACTCCATCACCGAGTCCACGCTGCATGGCTGCCCGCCGGCCGAGATCGAGCGCATCGCGACCTATCTGATCACCGAGAAGGGCCTCAACACCTACATCAAGTGCAACCCCACGCTGCTGGGCTATGAGTTTGCCCGCCAGCGCCTCAACGAGCTGGGCTTTGACTACATCGTCTTCGATGACACGCACTTCCGCGAGGATCTGCAGTGGGCCGACGCCGTGCCCATGTTCGAGCGCCTGATTGCCCTGTGCGCCGAGCGCGGCCTGGAGTTTGGCGTCAAGCTCACCAACACGTTCCCCGTCGATGTGACGAGAAACGAGCTGCCCTCCACCGAGATGTACATGTCCGGCCGTTCGCTGTTCTCGCTGACCATCGAGGCTGCCCGCCGCATTACTGAGCAGTTCGATGGCAAGCTACGCATCAGCTACTCTGGCGGTGCCACGGTCTACAACATCCGCGCCCTGTACGATGCCGGCATTTGGCCCGTTACCCTGGCGACCGCCGTGCTCAAGCCCGGCGGTTACGAGCGCTTTAGCCAGATGGCTGGCGAGTTTACCGACCTGGATGGCAAGCCGTTCGCGGGCGTCTCGCTCGAGGCCGTGACCGCGATCCAGACCGACTCGCTCACCAACCCGCTCTACAAGAAGCCGCTGCGCCCGCTGCCCGACCGTAAGGTCGCCGGCAAGAGCCCGCTTTCCGACTGCTTTACCACGCCGTGCCGCACGAGCTGCCCCATCCAGCAGGATATTCCCGCCTACCTGGCGGCTGTTGACGAGGGCCGCTACGAAGACGCACTCAACATTATCATCGAGCGCAACGCCCTGCCGTTCATTACCGGCACCATCTGCCCACATCCCTGCGGCCGTGCCTGCGAGCGCGCATTCTACGAGCCCGAGGGCGCCCAGATTCGCGCCAGCAAGCTCAAGGCCGCCCGCGAGGCCATGACCGCCGTGCTGCCCAAGCTTCGTGCCCAGGCTATCGCCAACGACGGCGAGCGCAACGTTGCCGTTATCGGCGGCGGCCCGGCCGGTCTGGCGACGGCGTTCTTCCTGACGCGCGCCGGCGTGCCCGTCACCATCTTTGAGGCCCGCGATTCGCTCGGCGGCGTGGTCCGTCACGTGATCCCCGAGTTCCGTATCGCGAGCGACGATATCTCCCACGATGCCGAGCTCTGCCTGGCCTTTGGCGCCAAGGTGCAGCTCAACGCTCGCGTGGATTCCATTGAAGAGCTCAAGGCCCAGGGCTTTACCGACGTGGTCGTGGCCACCGGTGCCTGGATGCCCGGCTCTGCGGGCTTGGGCGAGGGTGCCGAGCTCGACGTGCTGGAGTTCCTCGAGACCGCCAAGAAGGGCGAGAAGCTCGAGCTGGGCGAGGACGTCGTGGTCATCGGCGCTGGCAACACCGCCATGGACGCGGCCCGCGTGGCCAAGCGCCTGGCTGGTGTGAAGAACGTGCGCCTGGTGTATCGCCGCACCAAGAAGCAGATGCCCGCCGACGAGGAAGAGCTTGATCTTGCTCTTGCCGACGGTGTTGAGTTCTGCGAGCTGCTGGCCCCCAAGGCACTTAACGGCGCCGTGCTGACCTGCGACGTTATGGAGCTTGGCGAGCCGGATGCAAGCGGCCGTCGCAGCCCCGTCGCCACGGGCGAGACCGGCGAGCTTCCCGCCACCACGGTGATCTGCGCCGTGGGCGAGGGCATCGATGCCAGCCTGTACGACGCCGCGGGCGTTGAACATGACCGTCGCGGCCGCCTTGCCGCCACCTCCACCGGCGTCGAGGGCGTCTGGGCTGCGGGCGACTGCCGCCGCGGTCCGGCTACCGTGGTCGAGGCTATCGCCGACGCCGCCGAGGTTGCCCGTGCCATTGCCGGCGTGGACTTTAACAAGTACGCCGACCAGAATGCTCAGGCCGGTCGCGAGGACACCTGCTACGAGCGCAAGGGTACGCTCTGCCGTGACAAGCGCAACTGCACCAAGACCCGCTGCCTGGGCTGCGGCTCGGTGTGCGAGGTCTGCTGCGACGTGTGCCCCAACCGCGCCAACGTTGCCATTAAGGTGCCGGGCCTGGCCAAGCATCAGGTGGTACATGTCGACGGCATGTGCAACGAGTGCGGCAACTGCGCCGTGTTCTGCCCCTACCAGGAGGGTCGTCCCTACAAGGACAAGCTCACCCTGTTCTGGAGCGAGCAGGACATGGAGAACTCCGAGAACGAGGGCTTCCTGGCCGTGGACGAGGATCACTTTAAGGTCCGCGTTGCCGGCACGGTCCGCACCGTCTCGGTCGATGCCGTCAACACCGGTCTGCCCGAGGCCGTCCGCCTGACCATCAAGGCCGTGCGCGACAACTATTCGTACCTTCTTAAGAAATAGGCGAGTCTCTTATGGCCAAATCCATTCAACATAACGTGGCCTACGTTGCCTGCGGAAGCGGTTGCGCCTCCGCAGGCGGCGACGCCCACTGCAGCGAAGGCTGCATTGGCTGTGGCGCCTGCGTCACGGCCTGCCCCCACGGCGCCATTGCGCTGGTCGATGGCATCGCCCGCGTGGATCGCTCCAAGTGCACGGGCTGTGGCCTGTGCGGCATGGCGTGCCCTCAGCGCGTGATTGCCTTCGTTCCCGGCTACCAGAACATCCTGGTGCGCTGCAACAACACCGATAAGGGCGCCATCGCCCGCAAGATCTGCGACACCAGCTGCATCGGTTGCGGCATGTGCGCCAAAAAGTGCCCTGCCGGCGCTATCCGCATCGAGGACAACTGCGCCCATATCGACGGCGCGGACTGCCTGTCGTGCGGCATGTGCGCCGTCGTCTGCCCGCATGGCGCCATCCACGACCGCACCGGCATTGCCGCCGGCGTGTAGAAGGGAATCACCATGGCACAGGAATTCACTTTTACCGTTAACGGCGTCGAGTGCACGACGACCCAAAACAAACCGTTGCTGCGCTACCTGCGCGACGACCTGCATATCCATTCCGCCAAGGACGGCTGCTCCGAGGGCGCGTGCGGTACCTGCACCATCCACGTGGACGGTGCGGCCGTCAAGGCGTGCGTGCTGACCACCGCGCTTGCCGCCGGTCGCAACATCGTGACCGTCGAGGGCCTGCCCGAGGACGTGCGCGAGGCCTTTGTGTACGCCTTTGGCGCCGTGGGCGCCGTGCAGTGCGGCTTTTGCATTCCCGGCATGGTCATGGCGGGTGCAGCGCTCATCGCCGAGGATCCCGAGCCTACCGAGGAACAGATCAAGTACGCCATCCGCGGCAACGTCTGCCGTTGCACCGGCTACAAAAAGATTATCGAGGGCATCTCGCTGGCCGCAGCGGTGCTCCGCGGCGAAAAGCAGATTGATGAGGACTTGGAGCGCGGCGACGACTACGGCGTGGGCAAGCGCGCCTTCCGTATCGACGTGCGCAAGAAGGTGCTCGGCGAAGGCAAGTATCCCGACGACATCGACGAGCTCGATCAGCCGGGTCTGACCTACGCCAGCGCCGTGCGCTCCAAGTATCCGCGCGCCCGCGTGCTCTCCATCGATACCTCCAAGGCCGAGGCCCTGCCCGGCGTGGTGGGCATTCTGCGCGCCGAGGACGTGCCAGTCAACCAGGTCGGCCACCTTATCCAGGACTGGGACGTCATGATCGCCCAGGGCGATATCACCCGCTGCGTGGGCGATGCCATTGTGCTGGTGGTCGCCGAGGACGAGACGACGCTCGAGAAGGCCAAGAAGCTCGTAAAGATCGATTATGAGCCGCTGGAGCCCGTGCGCAACATCGCCGAGGCCAAGGCTGCCGACGCCCCGCGCCTGCACGACAGCTTCTTTGCCTTTGGCAACACGGTGGAGCTCAAGGACAACGTATGCCAGAGCCGTCACGTGACGCGCGGCGACGCCGCCAAGGCGCTGGCGGAGAGCGCATTCACCGTGACGCAGCGCTTTACCACGCCCTTTACCGAGCACGCCTTTTTGGAGCCCGAGTGCGCCGTCGCCTACCCGTACAAGAACGGCGTCAAGGTACAGTCGACCGATCAGGGTGCCTACGACACGCGCAAAGAGTGTGCCCACATGTTTGGCTGGGACAACGAGCCCGAGCGCGTGGTCGTCGAGACCATGCTCGTGGGCGGCGGCTTTGGCGGCAAGGAGGACGTGTCCATCCAGCACCTGGCCGCGCTCGCTGCCTATAAGTTCCAGCGTCCTGTGAAGTGCAAGCTCACGCGCGCCGAGTCGCTCGCGTTCCATCCCAAGCGCCACGCCATGGACGGCACCTTTACGCTGGGCTGCGACGCCGAGGGCAACTTTACCGGCCTGGATTGCGAGATCAATTTTGACACCGGCGCCTATGCGTCGCTGTGCGGCCCGGTGCTCGAGCGCGCCTGCACGCATGCCGTCGGCCCCTACAAATACCAGAATACCGACATTCGCGGCTTTGGCTACTACACTAACAACCCGCCCGCCGGTGCGTATCGAGGCTTTGGCGTTTGCCAGTCCGAGTTTGCGCTCGAGAGCCTGATCGACCTGCTGGCCGAGAAGGTCGGCCTGGATCCGTGGGAGATCCGCTACCGTAACGCCATCGAGCCGGGTGAAGTTTTGCCCAACGGCCAGATTGCCGACTGCTCCACGGCGCTGAAGGAGACGCTGCTCGAGGTCAAGGATGCCTACTACGCGCATCCCGGACACGCCGGTATCGCCTGTGCCATGAAGAACGCTGGCGTGGGCGTTGGCCTGCCCGATGCCGGCCGCTGCAAGATTCGCGTCGAGAACGGCGTGGCCGTGGTCTATGCCGCCACATCCGACATCGGCCAGGGCTGCAACACGGTCTTTTTGCAGGACGTTGCCGAGGCCTGCGGTCTGCCGCTGAGCTACATTGCCAATGGCGAGTGCTCCACCGAGAACGCTCCCGACTCCGGCACCACGTCTGGCTCGCGTCAGACGGGCGTGACCGGCGAGGCCGTGCGCGGTGCTGCCTTCCTGCTGCGCGATGCCATGCTTGGCATCGAGGCCGGAAAGCCTGCACCCGATACTCCCGTGAGCGCGCATGGCGACGGCGTCAAGATCGAGTACGACGACGGTCGCGCCTATCAGCTGCACACACAGGAACTCGTCGCCGGCCAGGGTATGCATCCTCAAGATCCCGCTGCCGCCATCAAGGCGCTCGAGGGCTGCGAGTTTGGGTACGTGTACCTGGAGCCGACCGACAAGCTGGGCGCCGACGTTCCCAACCCCAAGAGCCACATCTGCTACGGCTTTGCCACGCATGTGGTCATTCTGGATGATGACGGCCGCGTGAGCGAGGTCTATGCCGCGCACGATTCCGGCAAGGTGGTCAATCCCATCTCCATTCAGGGTCAGATCGAAGGCGGCGTGCTCATGGGGATGGGCTATGCGCTTACCGAGGACTGGCCGCGCAAGGACTGCGTACCCCAGGCAAGGTACGGTACGCTCGGGCTGTTCCGCGCGCCCGAGATTCCGGATATCCACGCCATCTACGTGGAGAAGGACGAACTGTTGCCCGTGGCATACGGCGGCAAGGGCATCGGCGAGATCGCAACGATCCCCACGGCGCCCGCCGTGCAGAACGCCTACCGCGCGTTTGACGGCAAACTGCGTCCAGATCTGCCCATGGTGGATACGCCGTACAGCCGCGCCCGTCACCGCGAGTAGGGTAGGGCGCAGACGGCATTGCTGATGGACTGTTCGCGCACAACACCAACTGTATATGCTGCACCTTTGGCCCCAGCTCCATCGCGAGTCGGGGCCTTTTGTTTGGAGCGGAAACTGTGTCCCGGATTCAAGCCTCAGAACGGGTCGTGCTTTCCGGATCGGCCCTCAAGCGGAAACTGCATCCCGGATTCGGCGCTCAGAATGGGATTCGTTTTCCGGTAGAGCCTCTGGCGAAAAGTACGTCCCGGAATTCGGCTCCAGAGTGGGATGCGCTTTCCGGTTGGAGCTTCAAACGGAAGGCGCATCCCGGAATCCGCGCCTGGAATGGGACACACTTTCCGGAACAGCCATCAACCGGAAACTACGTCCCAGAATTTCGCTTCAGAGTGGGATGCCGTTTCCGGCTGAACCCTCTGGCGGAAAGTTCATCCCAGAATTGACGCTCGGAGTGGGACACGGTTTCCGGATGGAACCTCAGCGGAAACTGCGCTCCAGCTTGAGCGTCTATTCCGGGATGCGCTTTCCGCTGGGCGGGGACTGCGGAAAGCGTGTCCCGTTCTAGACCTTGATTCTGGGACACGGTTTCCGCTAGGCATGCCATATGGAAAGCGCATCCCGTTTTGAGCACTCAATCTGGGACATGGTTTCCGCGGGTGCTGCCAACCGGAAGGTGTGTCCCAGTTTGGTGGGCAGGCGGGCATAAGCTCAGCAGCCCCTACAGCTCTACCTCGTTGAGCCATGTCGGCAGCGCGGTCTGCCGGATACCTGCCGTCTGCAGCTTTTTGGCGAGCATTCCTGCCGAGCGGACCTCGTTCATGGTAAAGCGCAGCAGGGGGTGACCGTAGAGCGATAGATGCGCCTCGCGCTGTCGTTCGGCAACGAGCGCCTCGGCAGCGGTGCGTCCGGCCAGCATGGTCTGGTCGGTATATTTGATGAGCCCGTCGAGCTCGCCCAGTGTGAGTTCCCGCGCCTGGCGCTCCCAGGCAAAGTCCGTTCGTATGGGCTTGGCCGAATCGAAGGGGTCCGTCAGCTCGTATTGAAGCCGGTCGGGCGCAAAGCCCGTCTCGATCATGACGGCTCGGGCGACCGATTCCCCGCCGCTCTCGGCGCGGGCGTCGGCATATCGAAGCGTTGTGAGGGCGGTGCGAATCGCGCGACCATTGCGGGCAGTCGCTCGTTGCTCAACGGCCTCCATCAGCCGTTCCGGCGCAAGGCCGAGCTTTGAGATCGCCGAATCGGCAATGGGCATGCCGTCGGCAAAACCAGTTTGCAGCAGGCAATCTGTGGCCGTTTGGATGGGCGGCGTTACCGATATGCCGGCTCTGCGTATTGCTCCGGCCGGTTCAATCTGGTGTCGCTGAATATGTGCGCCCGGACGAGCCGACGGCTTTGTCGAGCTGCAAACATGCACGACGTTCAGGTGTCGCCACGAGACCTCGAGCCCCAGCAGGCAAGCTGCCGAAAACGAGCAGAACGTCCAATCGGGATGGATGATCGCAAGGGCGCGGATAATCTCGCAATGGCGTTGCGCTCGGTTGAGTTCATCCCAGCGCGTTTTTCGCGCAAACAACCCCGGCATGGGGGAGACGACCGCGCTGCCGGTGCGCCGAAGGAGCGCTTTTCGGATCGCCGTGCTCGGGGGAATCAGGCAGCGTCCTTCCTGTTCGGCTTGGTTCAACAGCTGGTCGATGAGTTGGTCATTGCAATGGGTCATGAGCTACCGCCTCCTTTTGGGTAGCAAAAACGTATCAACTGGAACTTGCCGCTCAGCTGACCAAAAGCTGACCAAAATCTAACCATGCAGGTAGATGGCCTGTTTTCGGCGACATTTTTACATCCGAATCGGTGAGCGGTAATCGGCGACCTTGAACGGTAGCTAGATATGAAGCCTTGGTAAGTTTCGGGACGTGTACTTTTTGAAAAAGAGCATTCTATCTGCTGTTTTGTGTTTCTGGATCGCATATTTGAAGGCATGTGATAAGGGCGGCGGACTGTCGCCTTGTATCTGCGGAAACTGTGACCCGGAATTGCCGCTCGGAACGGGACACGCTTTCCGGATGGCATGTTTGGCGGAAACTACGGCCCAGTTTTTGGCTCCAGAACGGGATACATTTTCCGGAACGGTCCACGTGCGGTGGTGTACCGCCTCTTTTGCGTGCGCCGTTTGTCGAATTACGTTATAGATAGTTATATTATAGGAAGGGATAATATAGCTATCTATAACGTAAAGAAAGGATGGCCCTGTGTTTATCGGAAGAACAGCGGAAATGTCCGAGCTCAATCGACTGTATGGCACGGACTCCTTTGAGATGCCTGTGATTTACGGCCGCCGTCGCGTGGGTAAAACGCGCCTTATCACAGAGTTCATCCAAGGCAAGAAGGCTATTTACTTTCAAGCTCGTCGTACCAATGCGGAGGCAAACCTGCACGGCTTTAGCCAGGCGATACTTGCAGGCTCGGTTGGTGCTGCAGGCGTGTCGTTTCGTAGTTTTGACGAAGCGTTCGATGCATTGGCCACCATGGCTCGCGCGGAACGTTTGGTTGTCGTGATTGACGAGTATCCCTATCTCGCCCAATCGAATCCCGAAATCAGCTCGTTGCTGCAAGACAAGATCGACCACTTATACAAAGAGACCAGGCTAATGCTGATCCTATGCGGCTCGTCTCTTTCGTTTATGGAGGAACAGGTGTTGGGCTACGAGAGCCCACTATACGGTAGGCGTACGGCCCAGTTTAAGATCATGCCGCTCGATTTTACGACGACCCTCGGCCTGTGGCAGAGCATGGTTCGCGAAGACGCTGCGGTTTGCTATGGCATGACGGGCGGCATTCCTGCATATATCGAGAAAGTCGATCCTGCCGCACCGCTCAAGGACAACATCAAACGTCTTTTTCTTACTCCTACGGGCTATCTCTTTGAGGAGCCGAGTAACCTGCTGTTGCAAGAGTGCCGCAATCCCGAGCAATATGATGCGATCGTGCAAGCAATTGCTCAGGGGCGCTCGAGGATCTCGGAGATTGCGAGCTCTACGGGAATCCCTGCGAGCAACGTAAAGAGCTATGTGGATAAGCTGGCGTCGCTTGGGATTGTCGAGCGCGAGCTGCCCCTAAACGAGACGAGCAATAAGCGAGCCGTGTATCTGCTGAGCGACCAGATGTTTAGGTTCTGGTACAAGTTTGTGCCGCAGAACATTGGGCTGATTCAAAACGATATGGCCGAGATGGCGTATAAGCGCATTGAGCCGCACGTATCGGATTACATGGGTACGGTCTTTGAGCTTATATGCAGGCAATACGTGTACGAACTCGCGCGCGCGGGCCAGCTCGATGTGGTTCCGGCGAGCGTCGGGCGCTGGTGGGGGACGGACAATCGCACGCATACGCAGGAAGAAATCGACTTGATTGTTGACGATGGCGAGGGCACTGCGCTGTTTGCGGAGTGCAAATGGCGCAATGAACCGGCGGGCGAAGACGTGCTGCAAAAGCTCGTATACCGAAGCGAGCTCTTTAGGCGGCAGCACAAAAGCTATGCGATCTTCTCGAAGCGAGGCTTTACGCAAGGATGTCAGGAAGCTGCGGCGAGCAGGGGAGATGCCAAGCTGATTTCGTTTGCCGAGATGTGCGAGCGGAGATAACCAAGCGCGCTCTGATGTGATGCTCGGAATGGGTCGCGCTAAGGATGCCAAGCGTAAAACCTTCAATGAAAATGGCGTAAAAACTACATTGAGAACGGCGTAAAAACTACATTGAGAATGGCGTAATTTCGCAGGATGACGTCGCCCGCTGGGGCTGCAGGGGCGGTTGGCCTGCAAACCTTGGGCTTTCGGACGAGCTTGCGCGACAGACGGCAAGTCAGTACGCGCGCTCGAAGGTCCGCGTTCGCGTGTTCCTTTCAACCTACGGCGGTGTCGACAACAGTGTCCATTATTTCCGAGATGAGAAGGGCCTTGAGGTCGATCTGATCGTTGAGCACGACGGGCGCTGGGGAGCCATCGAGGTCAAGCTGAGTGATGCGAAAGCAGACGATGGAGCGAGAAATCTCAAGGCGCTGGAGAGGAAAGTGCTCTCCAATCCTGCCGCACAGAATGCCGCGCCGGCGTTTTTGGCGGTCGTGGTTGGAAAGGGGAGCATTGCCTGCACACGCGACGACGGCGTGGCGGTGATTCCCATGGCGGCACTTGGGGCGTAGTGGTTTTGCGGGCGTGCCGTGCTTCCTTTACCGAAAATCCATTTGGTAAACCAGATGCTCGCGGATAGAATAAAGTTGACGGCAGCCCAAGGGTGATAGCTGGGCAGCGCCGTTGCTTGGTCAAGGGGTCAAAGCCTTAATTGTAGTGACTTGTTATGCTTCGAACGCTGCTTGAGTGCCTCGGAAAGCCCGACAAACGCCGTGAAAAGCGAGACCAAAGCAACCAAGAGCTCTGTGAGCTCTGATGGGCCCGGGATGACCTCTGATTCAAGTCACCGGGCCTCAATCTTTTTCACACATTCGAATAGGCGGGCGACTCTCTTGGGGCCGTCTGCATGGCGCGTGCCTGGCGCGCGTGGCACAGCATCCCATTTTTGTGTCCGCACGGGCGGCTACGCTTACCGCAACGTAGCCATTCGTGGAAAGGACGGATGTCATGTCGATGGATAAAGCTGGGTTCGTGAGCGTTGGCGCCGAGATCGAGGACGAGGTGATGCCCGATCGCGTCGTGTTTAGCATCTGCTTTGGAGGAAGCTTCGATACCAAGGAGGCGTGCCTGGACGACTACAACGCCGATCGCGTTAAGGTCGCTACGGCATTGGCGCCCTTTGGTTTGGATGGCGAGCTAACGTGTCGCGGTTACGCCTGCTACGCGCGAACGACACGCAGAAAGGCGACGATCACTGGCTATAGCTACCATGCCTACGGCACAGTCGCCGCGTTGATTGACGCCGTCGATGTCGCCGCTATATGGACGGCTCTTAACACCTGCGGTTCGCGCGCCGACATGAGCGTAGGTTTTGATCTAGTCGACCGGCGTGCTGCCGAGGATGCCCTCATCGCCCGCGTCGTCGAGCGAGCCCGCAACAATGCGCAGGCGCTTGCGGCGGCATCGGGTTCTAAGCTGGATGGCGTCAAGCATATCTCCTACAACAGTCAGCTTGGCAGCATGGATCGGCTTTGCTATGCAAGTGCGGCCGATTTTGCGCTCGGAGCTCCTGCGGGATCGGCTGATTCCAAGGTGACGGTGCTGGAGCCAGAGCCTATCGAGGTCGAGTGCTCCGTGGATGTGGAATGGTGGCTGGAGTAGAGGGGCGAGCCCCGGACTTCGTAACCGAAATTCCATTTGTTAAACCTGGCGCTCGTGGGTAGAATAAGGTCGACGGCAGCTCAAGTGGTGGAATGCTGGGCAGCGCCGTTACTTCGATTAAGGGGTCATCGCCTTAGTGGCGTCGACCCCTCTAATATGAGAAAGCCATTGTCAATAGGCGTGTTTGTTCGAGCCCGGTTTTAAACCGGGCTTTTTCGTTTCCCGTCGG
>CAJMSL010000016.1 GCA_905216045.1 uncultured bacterium | reverse complement strand
GCGATGACGACCTTCTTGTTGTTGCGGATGAACTCGTCCATGAGCTGGAAAAAGTAGTCCACGCTTGCGCGCTTGCCGATGATGTTTTGGATGTCATCGATGATGAGCACGTCCACGCCGTGGTACGCCTGCATGATGGGGGCGTTGCTCTTCTTTTGGCGGTCGAACTCGGTCATCAGGTCGTCCAGATATGCCTGGGAGTTGGCATACTTGACCTTGATCTCGGGTGACTTCTCGGCGAGCTCGTTTTTGATGGCAAGCAGCAGGTGCGTCTTGCCCAGGCCCGATTTGCCGTAGATAAACAGTGATGTGCATGTGCCGCGCTCGTCCGCGAGGGCGGCAAACTTGAGTGCCGAGCGATAGGCATGGCTGTTCTCGGGGCCGTAGACAAAGTTCTCAAAGGTAAATTTTGAGTTCGCGGCGAGCGGGGCTCCATCCGTATTCTGCTCGGCCGGCACGGTCGGTGCTGGCATGGGTGAAGCGGGGGTCGCAGCTTGCGTGGATTTAGTCGGCGCTCCGCCCTTCATCTGGTTCATCATGCGACGAAAATCGTCGGCCGAGAGCGTGTTCTTGATTGCAATGCCCGAATCCGCGCCCGCCGCTGCGTCGTGAGCGATGGGCATGTGCGTGACGGGTGCGTTCGTTGACGTCGCTACCGCGGTCGGCAACGGCGCCATGGTTTCACGGGAAACATCGCTGTGCTGGTGCTCGATTGTCGGCACGTCGCTTGCGGAGGCTGGTACCGTCGGGGAAGCAGCGGGAGCCGTGGCGGGCGCCGTCGCGGCAGCGGATTCCGTTGCGGCGCCTTGCGGCGCCACGATGTCGAGAGCAATCGGTGCAAAGGCGATTTCTTCCAGATAAGCCTCAATAGTCGGCTGATGCTTTTTGAGCTGCGCGATGGCAAAGCGCGAGGGGGCCTCGATCGTGAGCGTATCTTCGGTCAGGCTTATGGCGCGCGATTGCCCCAGCATGTTGATGAGGCGTGCATCTTGGCCGTCGCGCTGGCAAAAGGCGATGGCATCCCCCAGGATGATGCTTGCTTCCTCGTCCACTGTCTCTCCCGTTCTTTAGCTCTGAGCTCGCACGCGAGCGGCGCCGAGTTCGGTCAGATGGTATTTCTGGCCATGCTTGATGACCAAGCCGGCCTGCGCCAAGTCATTGAGCGTGCGTGACCAAGTGGGGGCCGAGTTTCCAAACGCCCTCGCAAGATCGGTTGCGCCGCACGCTTGATTTTGCGCCAGATAGCCCAGCGCGGCGTTGCCGCGATCGCTTACGAACACGTCCGGTTGTGGCTGTGCATACTGATTTACTGCATTAGGATACATCATTTGAGCTGCTGGTTGTTGAGAACTCTGCGTCGGCGGCATTTGCTGTTGAAAACTTTGAGGCCACTGTTGGTAAGGCTGTGGAGGCGTCTGCTGGGCCCAGGGGTTGTACTGCTGCTGCGGCATCTGCTGGTATGGCTGCTGATATCCCTGCTGGTACTGCTGCGGGAACTGCTGGCCATACCCCAGTGGCGGCATCTGCTGATATGGATATCCCTGTTGGTACGGCTGATAGCCCATTTGCTGGCCACCCGGCGCCCCCGTCGCCTGCTGCATTGCTGCTGCATCCTGATCAGCCAGTGGCATGGCCTCTGGCATGTTTGGCGGCATCGACATAGATGCCGCCTGGGGTTCTTGTGTGGGGAGCATTCCGGGCTGCTGCATCTGTCCCACGGGGGGCTGCATCTGCTGCGTTGCCACGGGCTGCTGCGCAAAAGCTCCCGGCAGGGGATATGTGGGCTGCTCCGTCTCGGGCCGCACGGCAGCGCCGCGTCCGCCGGCACGCTCGATTTCCTGCACGCGTTTAGGGTTCAGGCTTACCGTAACCACGGTGCCGTTGCCCATGTTGTCCTCGATGGATACGGCACCGCCGGCGTTTTCCAAATACTCCTGCACCATGGGAAACCCTGCTCCGGTTCCACGGATATAGCGCTTCATCTTGCTGTTTGCGCTGGTAACGCCAAAGTCGAAAGCGCGTTCCTTGTCGTCGATGCCGGGTCCTTGGTCAGCAAAGCGGATGGTGTCTCCGCCGTCCAGAATCGAGATGATGGGCTCGGCAAAGTGTGCGTGGATAAAGTTTTCGACAATCTCGCGGATGACCATGAGCGAGATATGGCCACCTTGTTCTTTCATGCACTGGTAGACGGTGTTGGTCGTCTCTTCCAAATACGTGCGGACATCTTGCGGATCAATGACGATCACCCGCGGTGTCGACAGCATGTCGTCATAGACGGCGATGCGCGCGGCGTACATGGCTTTTGGCGCCTGCGTGGTCGTCTGCTCGCCTTCCGCACGCTCTTCGCGCACGCCGGTGATGTGCTCGTTGTCGGGTGCCGGGTCTCCGGAATCGACCATGGTGTAAAAGTCGTCAGACATGCCGCTCGCAATCTTTCAAAAGGTTTCGAACAAATAGTAGCTCACCGTGCAACGTTTCTCATCTTTCGACAACTTTTCAAAACCTGTTGAAAACTTTGGAAAACGGGCGAAAAGTTCTCAACATTACCAACATGACCTGTTGAAAACTCGATGAAATATCGTGAAAGGTTGCCATGAGGCGCAAATTTCGGTTGCGCTTATGGGGGAACCGTGTGAACTGCGCAACCTTTTACCTTTGATTTCTTGACATTTGAACATTGATTTCCCTACAATCTTCAAGCTCACGTGTCTATATCTGCGTCCGCGTCCCCGCGGACACTCGAAATGCAGCAGGAGGAACTTAAGATGAAGCGTACGTATCAGCCTAATAAGCGTAAGCGTGCCAAGACCCATGGCTTCCGTGCCCGTATGGCCACTAAGGGTGGTCGTGCCGTGCTCGCCCGTCGTCGCGCCAAGGGCCGCAAGCGTCTCACTGTCTAGCAGCGATACACACATCTCGCATGAAGACTATTAAGTCTCGGCAAGATTTCGAGCATGTGTTCAGTCAGGGGCGTCGTTTCAATCACCCTCTGATTCGAATGACCATATGTGAATCGGTTGGCGAAGGCGACTCCGGAAGGGTCGCCTTCGTTGGTGCTAAGCGACTCGGTTGTGCCGTCGTGCGCAACCGATCTAAGCGTGTGATGCGCGAGGCCGCCCGCAGCTGCGGATTTCCCGTTGCGGGTTATGACATCATCTTGTTTGCAACTCCCAAGACGAGGGTTTCCTCGCCGCAGGAGATGGACAAGGCGTTGCGTTCGCTTATGAAGCGCGCCGGCGTTGCCGGGGAGGAGCGATGAGCAATCACGTTTTGCGACGTGTTGCCATCGCTCCTATTCGCATATATCAACAGGTTATTTCGCCCTTATTGCCTGACGCCTGCATTTATTACCCAACGTGCTCGCAATACGCCGTCCAGGCGATTGAGAAGCACGGTGTTTTGAGAGGCTGCTGGCTTGCCGTGAGGCGCATCGCTCGCTGCAATCCCCTGCACGTCGGCGGTTATGACCCTGTGCCCTAGCGGGCACTCGCTATCGGAGGAAAACTTACATGTGGGATTGGATCGTTAACATCCTTTTCGAGCTGCTCAAGCTCATCCAGACCTTTGCGGTCGACTGGGGCCTGTCCATCATCATTCTGGTGGTCATCATCCGTCTGCTGCTGACGCCGCTTATGCTCAAGTCGACCAAGTCGACGGCTCGCATGCAGGTGCTGCAGCCCAAGATGCTCGAGATCCAGGAGCGCTATGCCGACGATCCCCAGCGTCAGGCCGAGGAGATGCAGAAGTTCTACAGCGAGAACAAGTTCAACCCCATGGCTGGCTGTCTACCGCTGCTGATTCAGATGCCTATCCTGTTCGCCCTGTTTACATTGCTGCGCAACCTGCCGCAGTACTTTAACGACGGCACGTTCTCGTTCTTCAACATCCTGCCCGACCTGACCACCACGCCGAGCGCTTCCTTTGCCGATGGCTTTATGGTTGCACTGCCTGCGCTGGTTTGCCTGATCCTGTTCGCCGTCCTGACCCTGATTCCGCAGCTCTATATGTCGCGCAACCAGACCGGCCAGCAGGCTCAGAGCATGCGTATGATGGCCGTTGTCATGACGGTCATGATGCTTTGGATGGGCTGGAGCCTTCCCGTTGGTGTTCTGCTGTACTACGACGTCTCGTCTGCTTGGCAGGTTATCCAGCAGATTTTTGTGACGCAGAAGGTCATCGACAAGGCGAAGGCCGATGAGGAGGAGCGTCTTAAGAACGCTCCGCTGCAGGTTGAGGTCACTCGTCGAGAGAAGAAGCCGCGTCCGCACAAGAAGAAGTAGTGGGATATCAATCTTATTTAGGTACCTAACTTTTGGAGTACGTTATGTCTGAAGAGATCATCGAGGATATGCTTGAGGAGGTTGCCCCGCAGGTCGCGGGCGATTATCCCGAGATTGCACAGCGCTACAAGGCTGGTGAAGAGCTGACCGATGAGGAGCTCGACACCATTGCCGATGTTGCGATTTCCATCCTGCGTTCCATCCTTTCGCACTTCGATGCCGCCAACTCTCCTATCGATGAGTATGAGGGCGACGAGGGTGAGCTGATTTTGGATGTAACGGCTCCCGACCTTGCTGTTCTCATTGGCCGTCATGGTCGCACCCTTGATGCCCTTCAGGTTATGTTCTCTTTGCTGGTGAGCCGCAAACTTGGCTTTAGGTATCCGGTTGTAGTGGACGTAGAGGGATACAAGAGTCGCCGTCAGGACAAGGTTGCTTCCATGGCTCAGTCTGCTGCCGAGCGTGCCATCCGCACTCATAAGAGTGTTTCGCTTCCGCCCATGAATGCCTACGAGCGTCGACTGGTTCACATTGCACTTCGTGGCAATGATGCCGTCGATACTCATTCTGAGGGTTCTGACCCTGATCGCCATGTGGTGATTGTTGCTCGATAATCTTCTCGAGCTTATGCTAAGGGGACGTGGTTTCCACGTCCCCTTTTTTTGTCAAAAGTTCTCGATACACTGATTTTTGTCAGAAAGGAGCTTTCGTTGTTAGTACTTACTGATCAGCAAGCTGACGAGATGTTGAGTCGTCTAGCTTTCTATTGCAAAGAGTATTCCTTGAGCGTAACTGATGTTGAGCTGAGGAAATGTATTCAGCATTTGGATTTGGTTCTAGAAACAAATAAGACAACCAATCTCACCCGTATTCTTAACGTAGAAGATGCTGCAGTACTTCATATCCTCGACTCACTTGTTTTGCTCCCCTATATCAACAAGGCTCCTGAGGGAGCTTTGCTGGATATGGGAACAGGTGCGGGCTTCCCTGGTATTCCATTAACCATAACAACGCATCGTAAAACTACTTATATTGACTCTGTTGGCAAGAAGGTTGATGCGGTAAATTCCTTTGTTCATGCTCTTGGATTGAAACATGCTCATGCGGTTCATGATCGTCTTGAAGAATATGCTCGAAGCCATAAGAAGCAGTTCTCTGTTGTAACCGCCCGCGCACTGGCCCCTCTACCGATTCTTGTTGAGTATGCGGCTCCGTATCTGAAGGATGGAGGGCTATTTGTTATAACCAAGGGCAATCCTTCGGATGAGGAGCTTGCTTCCGGCATGTCAGCAGCTAAGATTTGCGGCTTCACTTTGCTTCTGAATGACGCAATCGATTTGCCTGAGGACTTGGGCCACAGGGAGTTCATTGTTCTTAAGAAGAGTTATCCAGCATCCGTTTCATTGCCTCGTGCAAATGGCATGGCAAAGAAGAATCCGCTTGCCTAGATGTTTCACGTGAAACATAATGGTTACTAACAGCTTGCAGTGTTTCACGTGAAACATAGCAGTTGCTATCGATTCGGAATGTTTCACGTGAAACATCCTCCGTTTGACAGCTTTAATACACACCAGGAGGGACCGTGGGATTTCGCGACGTTAAGCGTTCTAAGAGCGCAAAAGACACGCGTATCATTGCAATCATCAATCAAAAAGGCGGCGTCGGTAAGTCAACGACGGCTGTAAACCTTGCAGCAGCACTGGGTGAGCAGGGTCGTAAGACACTGATTGTTGATTTCGATCCGCAGGGAAACAGCACCAGTGGATTCGGAATTGAAAAAGAAGACCTTGATCACTGCATCTATGATGCATTGCTGAATGATGTGCCGGCAGAATCGCTTGTTCTTGATACAAATTGCAAAAAGGTATTCGTAATTCCGGCTACAATTCAGCTTGCAGGCGCGGAAATTGAACTCGTAAGCGCAATTGCTCGTGAAACCCGTCTCAAAGATTTGCTTGAGCCGATTCAGGACGAGTTCGATTTTATTTTCATTGACTGCCCTCCTTCGCTCGGCCTGCTTACTATCAACGCTTTGACCGCAGCAGACAGCGTTTTGATTCCGATCCAGTGCGAGTATTACGCACTCGAGGGCGTTACGAAGCTGCTTGAGTCAATGAAGATGGTCAAATCTCGTCTGAACAAGGGCTTAGACACCTACGGTGTGCTTATGACCATGTATGACTCGCGTACTTCTCTATCGAATCAGGTTGTTGAGGAGGTTCAATCGTACTTTGGTGATAAGGCATTTAAGACGTTGATCCCCCGTACGGTTAAAATCTCCGAAGCTCCGTCTTTTGGGGAACCGGTAATTACCTATGCACCTCAAAATAAGGGTGCAAAAGCATATATGAACCTTGCAAAAGAGGTGATCAAGCGTGCCTAGTGTAAAGAAACGTGGCGGATTGGGACGTGGACTCAATGCTTTGGTCTCAGAGGCCGAGTATGAGACCGGTGGTTCGGCTGCATCGGCTTCGAATGCCGCATCTGAAACAAAACTACCTATTGAGGATATCGTTCCCAACCCTAATCAGCCGCGAATTCACTTTAACGAAACTGAACTTCGTGAGTTGAGCGAATCAATCCAAGAACATGGCGTCTTGCAGCCGCTTTTGGTTCGCAAGCATGGAAACGGCTATGAGATCATCGCTGGTGAGCGTCGTTACCAAGCGTCAAAGCTTGCTGGTCTTGAGGAGCTGCCTGTCATCATTAAAGATGTTAATGATGAAGAGATGCTGGCTCTTGCTCTGATCGAAAACCTTCAGCGTTCTGATCTGAATCCCGTCGAAGAGGCTAAGGGCTATCGCCAGCTTATCGATGCCAGCGGTATGACCCAGGAGGCATTGTCGAAGGCAGTCAGCAAGTCACGCTCTGCAATTACAAACTCGCTGCGCCTTCTCGATCTCCCTGAAGTTGTTCAGCAGATGATTTTTGAGGGCAAACTTACTGCTGGTCATGCACGTGCGATTCTTGCAGTTCCCTATGAGGACGCTCGAATTCGACTTGCAGAGAAGGTTGTTGCAGAGGGCCTTTCCGTAAGAGCGACAGAAAATCTTGCTCCGTTGTTTTCTGCCGGAGAGACACCTAAGACGCCGAGGCCTGCAACGCCTCAGTCTTTTAAAAAGGCTGCCCGCGTGCTTCGTCAGGTTTTTAATACCAACGTGCGTGTTAAGAGCTCGCGTGGAAAGAATAAGATTGAGATTGAGTTTAAAGACGAGGAAGAGCTCTCTCGTATTCTTGTCGAAATGATTCAGTTTGATCAAGGAGGCCAAGATGAGGAATAGGATTTTAACTGCGATTGCATTGGCGACGACTGTCGCGGCTGGTGCCTTTGCTGGCTATAAGATCGCGACAGACGATGAACTTCGAGGTCGTTTGCTTCGTAGTGCGCAAGATATTGTCGATACATCCAAGAAGAAAATGGATGTTATGACAGAAGATGTTGCCATGCGTACGGCTCAGGTAACGAAGAATCCCAAGATTAATCAAGGTTGGGTTAGTAACCAATGGGAAAATGTAGGCTATTAGGTACCTAACAATTACTTAGCATATTTTGAGGGGTCCTTGTCTGATTCACGAGGCAAGGACCCCTTATTTTGGCCGTAAAAAATGGGACAGGTAGCAGCTGATTCAAAATTAAGGTCAATAAATAAAACGGCCCCGGTTGCATCTCCTGTAACCGGGGCCGTTCGATGTTTCACATGAAACGTTTTGGGGTGCGACTCCCCTATGCGTTCTTCTGAACTTTGAAGCGCTGCTTCAGCTGTCCGCAAGCGGCGTCAATATCGTTACCACGGGAGTTACGAATCGTGGTCTCGATGCCACGGGACTCAAGACGACGCTGAAGATCCTCAACCTTATGAATCGGCGACGGCTTGAGCGGGCTGCCCTCGATGTCGTTAAGCTGAATCAGGTTAACGTGGCACAACGTTCCCTCGCAGAAGTCGCAGAGCGCCTGCATCTCGGGATTCATATCGTTGACGCCTTCGATCATGGCATACTCATAGGTCGGGCGGCGGCCAGTCTTCTCGGTGTAGAGTTGAAGCGCCTCGTGAAGGCGAAGTAGCGTGTACTTCTTAACACCGGGCATGAGCTTATTGCGTGTCGACTGGATGGCGGAATGCAGGGAAACGGCAAGCGTGAACTGCTCGGGGATGTCGGCAAATTTGCGAATACCGGGAATAACGCCGCTGGTAGAGACGGTGAGGTGACGAGCACCGATACCGATGCCATCGGGGTCGTTGAGGATTCGCAACGCCTTGAGAACCTCGTCGTAGTTGGCAAACGGCTCGCCCTGGCCCATGAAGACAACGCTCGTGACGCGCTCGCCAAAGTCGTTGGATACATGAAGTACCTGGTCGACGATCTCTTGAGCGGTCAGAGAGCGCTTGAGGCCGTTGAGACCGGTAGCGCAAAAGGCACAGCCCATGCCGCAGCCTGCCTGGGTGGAAACGCAGACGGAAAGCTTGTTGCGACGGGGCATACCGACAGTTTCGACGGAAATGCCGTCGTGGTACTCGAGCAGATACTTGCGCGAGCCATCTTTGGAAACCTGCTTGGTGAGTTCAGTCGGCGTATCAAAGGCAAAAGCCTCTTTAAGCTGCTCGCGGAAAGCCTTGGGAAGGTTGGTCATGTCGTCGAACGAACAAACGTTCTTCTCAAAGACCCATTCGATGAGCTGCTTCGCGCGGAAGGCGGGCTGGCCAAGCTCGGCCACGAGCTCGCGAATATCGTTTTGGCTCAAGTCGCGAATGTCCTGAGATTTAGTCCTGGGATTCATGGAAGCCTTTCGATTTTGGGGAAACGTAGAGGGTATCGCTACAATATGGTATCAGCTGCAGAAATTATAGAGGAGGAGTCTGCCCATGCCGGGTAAAAGCCTAGAGAACATGCACGTAGCGGTCTTGGCGGGCGGTCATTCCGCTGAGCGCGAGATCTCGCTTAATTCGGGAAAGAACGTTGTGGTGGCACTGAAGGAAGCCGGCTACACCTCGGTGGAGCTGCTCGATACGGCCGCTGATGACTTTATGGTAACCATGGCAACCGGCGGCTTTGACGTGGCGTTTATCGCCATGCACGGTGCCGGCGGCGAGGATGGCGCCATGCAAGGCGCCATGGAGACCCTGGGTATCCCCTACACGGCTTCGGGCGTGCTTGCCAGCGCCTGCGGTGCCGACAAGGAGGTCTCTAAGCTCCTGTACGCCAAGGCGGGCATTCCCATTGCCCCCGGCCTTGCGCTCGAGGTGGGCGATGAAGTCGATATCGATCATATCGTCGAGGTTTGTGGCGAGCGCTGCTTTGTGAAGCCGGCCGTCAACGGTTCCAGCTATGGCATTTCCCTGGTCCATGAGCCCTCCGAGCTGCCCGCGGCAATCGCCAAGGCGTTTGAGTACGGCGACAAAGTGCTGGTCGAGAAGTGCATCGAGGGTACCGAGATCACCGTCGGCGTGTACGGCGAGGACGACGTGCGCGCCCTGCCGATTGTCGAGATTCGCAAGCCCGAGGACTGTGAGTTCTACGATCTGGACGTGAAGTATGTCGACCCTACGGACATCCATCGTATTCCGGCGCAGATTTCACCCGAGAATTACGCTCGCGCTCAGGAGCTTGCCTGTGCTGCTCACAAGGCCCTCGGTTGCCTGGGCATCTCGCGCAGCGATTTTATCGTGAGCGAGGACGGCCCCGTCATCCTCGAGACCAACACCATTCCCGGCATGACCGATACGTCGCTGTATCCGGATGAGATTCGCCACACAGACGACATGACGTTCCCGCAGGTCTGTGACAGCCTGATCCGTATGGGCCTTCGTCGAGCGGGCATTGCATGCTAATCGAGGACGCGGTTTCGTCAGGAACGCCGCAGTTTGTCATCGACTCCTATGCCACGCTTGCCGAACGCGCCAAAACGCAGTCCTTCGGCCTTATCGAGGAAGATGTGATTGTCCTCGATACCGAGACCACAGGTCTTTCGGTGCAGGACAACGAGCTGATCGAGATCTCGGCGGCCCGTCTTTCGGGCCGCGAGATCGTCGACCGCTTCGATACCTTCGTGCATCCCAAGCAGCTAATTCCCGCCGAGATTACCGAGCTCACGAGCATTACAAATGCCGATGTGGCAGATGCCCCGTCGGCCGCTGAGGCCGTCGCCGCTCTCGCCGATTTTGTCGGTGGTTGCCCGGTGATCGCACATAACGCCACGTTCGATCGCTCGTTTATCGAGTCGGTCAAAGGCGGCGTCAACGTGAGCGATATCTGGATCGATTCGCTGGCGCTGTCGCGCATCGCGCTTCCGCGCCTGGCCTCGCACAAGCTGTCTTTTATGGCCGATCTGTTTGGCTGTGACTCGGTATCACACCGTGCCAATGCCGACGTCGACGCCCTGTGTGGCGTATGGCGTGTGTTGCTCGTGGCGCTCACCGACTTGCCCCAGGGCCTCATGGCGCGCCTAGCCGACATGCATCCGGATGTGCCTTGGTCCTATCGTCCTATCTTCTCATTCTTGGCGGGGCAGAACCCTGGTTCTATCTTCTCTCTCAGCGCCGCTCGTGCTGACGTTCTCAAGGCCGATCGCGCCGACGATCGGGTGGACGCCGACGAACTGCCGGTCCTCAAGATGCCGAGTCGTGAGGAGATTGAGGCAGACTATGCGCCGGGTGGCCTGGTCAATCGCATGTATCCCACTTACGAGCCGCGTGATGAGCAGATCGCGATGGCGCTCGAGGTCCGCGATGCGCTGGTCACGGGCACACATCGCGTAATTGAGGCGGGTACGGGCGTCGGCAAATCGATGGCCTATCTGGTGCCTTTTGCCGAGGCAGCACGCCGTAACAACATCACGGTTGGTATTGCGACCAAATCGAACAATCTTGCCGACCAGCTCATGTACCATGAGCTGCCAAAACTTGCCGAGCAACTGGACGGTGGTCTGTCATTTTGCGCTCTCAAGGGCTATGACCACTATCCGTGCCTGCGCAAGCTTGAGCGCATGAGCCGAGGCCAGGTCGAGATTACCACCAAGCGCGATCCGGCGGATACGCTCACGGCGGTCGCGGTCATTATGGCGTACGTCTGCCAATCAGCCGATGGCGACCTCGACTCGCTCGGCATTCGGTGGCGCAGCGTCAACCGTCCCGACTTTACGACGGCCTCGCGCGAGTGTGCTCGTCGCCTCTGCCCGTTTTTCCCTGATAAATGTTTGGTCCACGGCGCTCGCCGTCGTGCGGCGCATGCCGATGTGGTGGTCACCAACCATTCCCTGCTGTTCCGCAATGTCGCGGCCGAGGGCAGGATTTTACCTCCGATTCGTCATTGGGTAATCGACGAGGCCCATTCCATCGAGCGCGAGGCGCGCCGCCAGTGGGCGCGCGTGGTGTCGGCGGACGAATCACGCGTTCTGTTTGAGCGCCTGGGTGGCTCGAGCACCGGCGCGCTAAGCCAGGTTTCCCGTGATTTGGCAACCTCCGAGGGCTCTACGCTCTATCTGGGCCTTACTGCCAAGGCGACGTCGACGGTTGCGCGCGCGAGCATGGCAATCGCCGACGTGTTCGATGGCGTTCGCGAGCTCGGCCGCCGTGCGCGTGGGGGTTATGACAATGCCAATCTATGGATTGGCCCCGAGCTGCGCGAATCTGACGACTGGCATGATTTCTTACAGTCGGCCTACACTGGCATCGACGCATTGGAACAGGCTGACAAGAGCGTCGACGCGCTGGTGCAAGCCGTCGCCGCCGACAAGCCCGAGGTTGTTGTTGACCTGGGTGATATCTCGCGTCGCCTGCACGAGCTGGTCGAGAACCTCAAACTCATCATTGATGGCACCGATGAACACTACGTGTATTCGCTGCAGGTCAATCGCAGGCTGCGTGCCGGCGGAGAGTCGATGACCGCAGAGCGCATCGACATTGGCGAGGCCTTGGCAACCGAGTGGCTGCCCGAGGTTCACACGGCTATCTTTGCCTCGGCGACTATGACGGTGGCCAAAAGCTTTGAACACTTTAACCATGCGGTCGGCCTCGATCGCATCGGTGCTTCAACATCCTCATCGCTGCACTTGGACTCGAGCTACGACTTCGATTCGAACATGGCTGTAGTCGTTGCGGGCGATATCCCCGATCCGCGCGATCGCGAGAGCTATCTTACGGCGCTCGAGCGCGTGCTGGTCGACGCCCATCTTGCCATGGGCGGATCGGTGCTCACACTGTTCACCAATCGGCGCGACATGGAAGACCTGTACGCCCGCGTTGAGCCCAAGATGGCCCGTGCGGGTCTGGAGCTCGACTGCCAGCAGCGCAACTCATCTCCTCGTCGCCTGCGCGACCGGTTTATCAACGAGCCGACCTCGTCGCTTTTTGCGCTTAAGGCCTTCTGGGAGGGGTTTGACGCCAGCGGCGAGACGCTGCGTTGCGTCATCATTCCCAAGCTGCCGTTCTCGAGCCCCACGGACCCGCTCTCGTGCGAGCGCAACCTGCGCGAAGACCGCGCTTGGGCGCGCTATTCGCTGCCCGAGGCGGTGCTCGAGGTTAAGCAGGCGGCCGGCCGCCTTATCCGCTCGTCGACCGATTGCGGCGTGCTGATTCTGGCCGACCCGCGCCTGGTGACGAAGGGCTACGGAAAGAAGTTCTTAACGTCGCTGCCCACGAGCTCCTACCAGCGCATCGAATCGGCGCAGATCGGTCACTATCTGCAACTGTGGCGCGCACGTCACGAGCGGCGGCGCTAAAGCGGACAGACGAGGGTTTTTGCCATATCGCACAGACGCTTTGACAGGGCGGGGTCATCCAAGATGCGGATGGCTCCGCCCGCTGCGATTACCTGGCTCAGTAGCCAACGCTCGGAGCCGTAATGCACGGTTACCGTTGCCATGTCTGCCCCGCTGCGCTCGATTAGGGTGATGCCGGCCCAGTCCAGATGCTCCGCCATATCGAATGGCATCAAGAGCTTTGCGCTACGCTGCGTCCGGGCAAGGGAATCGTGGAGGGATGCGACGCCCGGTGTGTGAGGCACGACGGAGTCTTCCGTCAAGGTGAGTCCCTCGATTTTATCCATGCGATAGGTGCGCTGCTCATCGATCGCGATGTCCCAGGCAATCAGGTATGTTTGGTCGCCGTTTGCCGTAATGCGCAAGGGGTCGACCAGACGCTCGCGTGGCCGCGCATCGTCCATCGAGCGATACGAGATGCGGCAGCGAACACCGTCCTGAATGGCGCAGCTCAGCTGCTGCCAGTGCGACCCGTGGTTGACGGTGTCAAAGACGCGCTGGTTATAGCCGAGCTCTTCGGGTAGAAGGGCATGTCGAATCCGAGCTGCCGTCTGCGGCTCGATCCCCAACGATTCAAGTTCATGGTTGAGCACGGCGCCCTCGGCGGCACTCAGGCGCAACGGTAGCACGCGCCCGGCGTCACCAGTGAGGGCCACGCGCTCGCCGCGGCATTCGCAGATGATGCGCGCGCCCGATTCTCGGTCCGCGAGCGTCGAGACGATCTCGAGAATCTCGTCGAGCGACGCCCCCGTGATGTCAAAGCGGCTGCAAATCTCGGTTCGTGTCATGCCGCCATCGCCGGCGGCGTAGAGGGCCTCCATGATGTCGATGGCGCGCGAGAGTCTCTGCTCGCTGGTGAGTTTACGCACGGGCATGCTCGTGCACCGTCCTTTCTATGAGGTGGTTCCACGCCTGCTTGAGCGATTTGGGGGCCATGGGCCTCATGCCGTCCATGGCGTGGGCCATGCAAAATGAGGCGGCGGCTTCAAGGTCGCGCACGTCAACGGTCCAGATCCATCCCGCATCGGTGTGTGTGAACTCACCTCGCCCGCGCGTGAGGCCGTTGATCATATCGATCTGCGTCTGAGGGGCGAACGAGAACGTGGCTGCAACGGGCGGTCGGTCGGCGAAATCGAATTCAAAGAACAGATAGTCGTTGAGATTGAAGTCCGCAGGGATGGCGTAGGCCTTCGAAGGACGCCATGCGCGAACGATACGGTCGCAGCGGAATGTCCTGATGTCGTCGGTGACATTGTCGAGGCCGCAGAAGTACGCCACGCCCTCGCGTTCGAACATGCCGTAGACACAGACGGTACGTTCTTTCTGCTCGCCGCGTCCGTTCTGATATAAAAATCGCAGCGCGCATCGCTCGGCAAAGGCGCTCCATACCGCATCGACGGTGGGAGAGCGGCGGATCGGTACTTCGTCCACCGCCGACATGCCGGTGAGGTAGGCAATTTTGGAGCGAATATCGGCAAGCGGCGCGGCAAAGGTGGAAGAGCCGGCCGCTAGTGTCTGGTCGATGGCGTTGAGCAGGATATCGGCGTCGTCTGCGGTGATGAGGCCGCCTGCTGCAAAGGGGTGCTCGCGGTCGATTGTCCACGAGCTTTCCTCGGTCTCCTGCGCACCGGCGGGGCGAACCTCCTTGATTAAGATGCCACGCTCGAGCAGTTTGTCACGATCGCGCCGAAACTTGCGCTTATCCGAGTCGATGTTGCCGGAGCCATATCCCAGGTCGGAATCCAAGACGATCTGCTCGGTCGTCAGCGGTTCGGGGGAGCTGTTGAGCACAAAGAAAAGATTGAGGATGCGCTGAGCCGTTTTATCGAAACTGGGCTCCGAATTCCCCTTTTTAATTGTCGCGGTCGTGTCGCTTGCCGTCATAGAGTCCTCGCATGAGAAGGTGGTTTGCTGCCATGATTTTAGTCCGATATGGAGATTAGGCTATATCCTTGTCCGCTCGGGGCGTTAAGATGGCCCGAATTCGGTCGTTTGCGCTCGCTCGGGGTATACTTTCGACTATATACGGTTCTAATGTGCATGCATTGGGCCTATTTGTCGGATTATGGATGTGGAGCGCACATGGCGAACACCCAGAACTATATTAACCACCTGCTGCAGAACACCGGCATTACGCCGGCATGCAGCGAAGAAGAGCGCTTGGCTGCCGAAGATATCGCTCAGATCTTCCGCAACCACGGCTTTGACCCCGAGGTTCAGGAGTTCAATGCCCCGGCGCCCAGCAGGTTGGCATTTGCCGTTACCGGTATTCTTGCGTTTGCCGGCGCCCTGCTGATGGGCATCGGCGGCGGTATCGGCTTGGTCGGCACCTTGCTGGCCATTGTCGGCGCCGTTCTTTACGTGCTCGAGCGCACGGGCCACCCCGTGGTTTCGCGCCTGGGCAAGACGGGCGTGAGCCAAAATGTCATCGCCTACCACAAGGCCTCGGGCCCGCTCGCGTCCCCGCGTAACCGCCCGGTGGTCGTTGTCGCACACTACGACTCTCCCCGTGCTGAGCTGCTCGCCCGCGAGCCTTATGCTTCGTATCGTGCGCTCATCGCCAAGCTGTTGCCCGTTGCCACGGTTGCCCCCGCTGCCGTTGCCATCCTGCGTATTCTGCCGCTCCCCGGCGCGCTCAAGGTTCTGCTGTGGATTGTCGCGATCCTCGCTTCCCTCGTTGCACTCGCCAACGCGGTAAACATCATCTCTAACCGCCACATTCTTCCCTATACGTCTGGCGCGGTGTGCAACAAGTCTTCTGTCGCCGCTATGCTCGGCGTTATGGACAACGTTGCTCCCTTCCAGGGTGAAAACGAGTTTCCCGACGATGTTCCGTTCGATACCTATTTTGGGGAGCAGAAGCGTCGTGCCGAGGAAATGGCGCGCGCAGCGGCGGAATATGCCGCGGCCCAGCAGCAAAACGACTACGGCAACACCATCGAGTATGAAGAGCCTACCTACGCCGAGGACGAATTCGGTCAGCCGATTGCTCCCGACGCTCAGACCGAGCCCGAACAGGGTGAGGCTTTCGACGAGCAAATCGAGGGCTTTGAGGGTGCGTCTGCCGACGAGACGCTGATCGGCGCTATCGTGCCTGAGGATCAGAATCAGGCTGCCCAAGCCGAAGAGTTCAATGACGAGGTTCCCGCTGCCGAGCCGGCGGAGGAGTCTGCCGAGCCCGAGCCCAAGCTCTATCGCAACGCCGCCGGTAACATCCGATTTGGCTCGGATGCCATCCGTGCCCTGGGCATGCTTCCCGAGTCCTGCACACTCGATTACGAGGAGGGCGAGGAGCCGACGTTTGAGCCCGAGCCTGCGCCCGCTGTCACTGTGGATAATGAGTCTGCCGCGGTTACCGCTGCCGTTGCCGAGTCCGAGGCGGTGTCCGCGATCGATCCCGCGGCAGGACTGGACATTTTGGCTCCCGCCGCGCCAGCGCAAGACGTTGCGGACGAGTCTGACGACGATTACGTTGAACAGCCGAGGCGCGTGTCTTACGAGAGCGATACTGATTTCTCGGCCGAGATTCCCGCGGCAACGCCCCATGCCGATATTGCATCCGCGTTCTCTTCGATTGGCGCCAGCGCTTCCAACTTCTTTAAGGGTGCGCTTGCAAAGGGCAAGAAATTTGTCGACGATTTCGAGGAGAAGCGCGCTGCCGCACGCGAGGTTGCCGAGCAGGAGGCTATCGCTCAGCAGCAGGCAGCCGAGGCGGCACGTGAGCTCGCGGCGCAAGAGTTCGAGCAGAACGAGGCTGTGCAGTCCGTGCCCGTCGACGCCGCCGAAGCTACAACGTCCTTTGAGTCCCAGCAACCGACGTCCGCGGATGTTGTTGAGGCAACAACGTCTTTCGAGGCACAGCAGCACGTCGATAGCACCATGTCGTTTGATGCCGCGAAGTTCGATTCCACGATAACGTTTGAAAAGCAGGGCACCGCGATTGCCGAGTCCCTTCCTGTTTCCGATGAACAGGGCGACGCGGTGGACGATGACGAGCCCATTGATGCTGCCGAGGACGAGCCCGTCGAGGCCAACTCTGGCGAAGAGCAATGTGCGGCAGCCGAGCAAGCTGATTCGACCGAGGCCGAGCAGGAGGAAGTGCCTGCGGTTTCCGAGCCTCTCGAACCGGATGAGTCGAGGCCTTACTCCACGCAGATTTTCACCATGCCGACCCCGAGTGGTTCCGGTGCCACGGTTGCCAATGTCGCTCCCACCCAGGACGAAACGGTCGATTCCCTTATGGCCCAGATTTCCTCCCAAGCATCGCCGCGTCCGCAGATGAATGTTCCCGATCCGTCGTCGGCACCGTCGCCTGCACCTTCCTCGTCTCCGCTGGCTTCGGTCCCCGATCCGTCGCTGCCGTCTATGAAGCAGGCAAACGTTGCGTCTCGCACGTCGCTGTTCGACCTTCCCGATCCCTCTGCCCAGGTCAACGACCCCTTTGCTACCGCCCAAGGTCCCGAACCCACATCGGCACCCGTTGCGCCTCCTGTGCCCGTTGCGTCGGGCGCGCAGCCGATCGAGACCATTTCGGCTCCCGCCCCGGCGGCACCCAAGTCTCGTAAGCGCGGCCTGGGTGGCCTGTTCGGTCGTAAAAAGAAAAACGAGCAGGACAGCATGAGTGACTGGCTGGGCGTCGAAGACGATTACGATGCCAAGAAGTCCGGTCGCGGTATCGGTTCGTGGGATAACTTCGAGGACGATAACGATGGCTGGAAGGGTGGCGCTACGTCTTCCGATGGCGCTTCTTCCGAAGATATGCTCTCGGCTGTCGCCTCTATGGGCGATGATGAGCTGCTTGGTCACGATATCTGGTTTGTGGCAACGGGCGCCTCGGATTGTGATGGCGCCGGCATGAAGGCCTTCTTGGCTTCGCATCGCGATAAGCTCCGCGGCGTATTTTTCATCAATCTTGAATCCGTCGGCGCCGGTAGGCTTTCGGTTGTGACGGTCGAGGGCGAACAACAACTGCTCAAGGGCGATCGCCGCATCATGAACCTGGTCAGCAAGGTCTGCAAGTCGTTCCATGTCGATTGTGGCGCGCTCGAGATGCCCTATGCCAAGACCGATGCCTATGCCGCGCTCGAGGCGAGCCGCCGAGCCCTCACCATCGCCGGCGTGGACGGCACGCGTCTGGCTTGCGCTCGTACCGAGGACGACCTGCCCCACAATGTCAACCCGACGAACATTGCTACGGTATCCGAGGTCGTGACCGAGGTTATCCGCCGTTCGTAGACGGAGCTCTAAGGAGTCAACGTGTTTTCGTATATTAAGCGCCATTGGCCTGTCTACGTGATTTTGACCTTGATTGCCATTGCGTTAGGATTTGGGGCTGCCTACATCGTGGGTGCGAAGGGCTCGACCCCCGCCTCCGCAATCAGCGAAGAGGTGGAGCAAGAACAGAGCACGGGTGCCGATGGGATTCCTGAGTCCGAGCAGGCAATCGTTGATGGTGGATCTTCGTCTGCAGAGTAGATACGGCGATTTAAATGATTGAAAGCGGGCGAGCCAGGGGACTGGCTCGCCCGCTTTTTCATCGCGCTAGCGCTTCTTTGGGATCGACCTAAGGCGAGCGAACCATAGGGCTGCGGCACCCGAGGTCAGGAGCGCGGTGATGCAAGCGGCGATGGGAACTGGTCCTGTTGCCGGTAGGTCCTGCGGTAGGGTACAGCGTTGAATGACACAGTCCTCGTCATGTGACTCAAGTTTATCGCCGCCGCCGTTGCGACAAAGATCGACGCGTGCGCTGTTGGTGAGTGCGGTTTGGGGCGTATAAGCCGATGTTGCCTGCATGTGCACGACTGCGCCCCGAGCGTCTGCACCAAGGATTGCTTTGGCATCGTCAAGGTCGTCGTGCTCATCTTTGAGATCATCGCGGGTCCAAGAATCCGCATCGCTTCGAGTCGTAAAGTCGGCGGCTACCGCACCGTATTCAATTCGAATGCCCGTTACGACGGTATTGGATGCAAGGTCGAGCTCTTCCGCCTCGAGTGTGGTGGATTCCGTGGTCGAGATATCCGCCTTCCAGAGGTGCCAACCGTCGTAATCGACGAGGCGACAGTCCTCACCCAGGCTCTCTTTTACTTCGTCGGACTCAAGCCAAGGATTTTCGTGCCCATCGTCAAGTGTCGCGTTCGCCGGCTCATCGACGTCTGTCGAGTCCAACGGCGTCGTGCGATACCATACGTTGCACAGACCGTTGAGGTCGCCGATGGCGACGGGGGTTTCGATTGAGATGAATCTCGCCGTGCCGTCTTTGGCGCACTCAAGATCATCGGTAATCGTAAACTCATCAACCCAAGTAGCGGAATCGTTTCGAGCATCGATGGTATAGGAGAAAAGCCCATCACTATTGGTTTGCGTCGTGGCGCGGTTTTTACCATCGCCGTTAGCCAACAGGCCCTTTTCGATAGGTTGGACAAGTTCCTGACGCTTGTCGACCTGCCCCTTGATCTCGATGGGCGCATCCTTCATCGCGACGGATTGGACTTCTCCCGTATCTTTTATTTCAAACGTTATCTCCTCGGCAAGGTCATAGGTCCGCGGAGACATCATTTCGCGCAACGAGTAGGTGCCAGGTGCAAGATGTTCGACGCGGTGCGGCTTGTCGGATGAGGTCCAGGAGTCTATTTCGGTTTTATCGGGACCATATAAGGTGAGCTGTGCGCCTTCCACTTCCTGCTCACCGCTTGCATCGACCTTGGAGACATCAACCTTGGTGTAATCGTCGGATACGTTAAGCCGTGCTTCTACAACGGGTGTTTTCTGGTCGGCATAAGTAAGGTCGACAATATGGGATGTCCGATCGAGTAAGAAGCCTGCCGGCGCTTGAGTCTCGACAACCTCGTAGCGTGCGGTGCCAGATCCCAGCGGGAGGTCGTCCGCGCGTGCTTCTCCAGTTTCATCCGTCGTGACGGTAGCGACAGTCTCACCGTCGAGCGCGGCAATGCTACCGTCGGGGCGCACGATATCACCCGAGGCACGGATCTCAAAGACGGCGCCCGCGAGGCTGCTGCCGTCTACGGCATCGGTTTTAACGATCCTGATGTTTCCGGTCGCGGTGTGGCCATAATACGAGGCGATTGCAACGGGCGTTAGGTTCATGTCGGCGGGTATGTTTACCTCGATCTCCTCGCCGACAAGATAGGGCTCTTTGGCCGAGGTTTCGCGTACATAATAGGTGCCCGGCACGAGCGATTCGGGCAGTGTGACGGTCCCGGTCGCGTCAGTCGTAAAGGTGTCCATTACGTTATGTGCTGGATACCAGCAAGTTTGTGAGACAGGTTCGTGATTGCTGTCGAGGAGTTGGAAGGTGAATCCGGCTAGTGGAACAGAAGCGCCTGTTTGGGCATCGCGTTTTACAATCTGGAGATGCGTCGACAGCGCGTGGTTGTCCACGATATATTGAAGCTCGGCGCCGTTGGAAATCTGATTGGCCCCGACGGTCCATTCCCCTGCACGTTTAAAACCCTCGGGGACGGTTTCCGGAACCTCGCGAATCGTGTAGCCGGCACGGTCGTATGGGACAGCTCCGTGGACACCGGCGGGTCGCTTGCCTGTGCCGAACCATGCTTCGGGCTGATCTTTGGTGGAGGCAAAGCCATAGATGTTTGTGGTCAGTGTGCCAACAACCTGCTGAGAACTGTTGCTGACAACCTCAAAGACAACACCACCCGCCGGTTGCTCCAGGCCGGATTGGTCGCTATTGCCGTAATCCTTGAATTTGGAAATCTCAAGGTCAAACGCAATGGGGATATCGGAAATGCGAGATTCGATCTCGACTACGCCTGAATCGCCGAGCTGGTCGGCTCCAACGGTATAGGTCCAGCTGTCGTTGGATGGCAGGTAGCCCTCGGGGGCTTTTGATTCGTAGATGGTAAAGGTTCCTAAGGGGACATCGACGAGGGTAGCCCGACCGCTTTCGTCGGTCGTGAGGATCTGCGCCCATCCAGGGGTTGATTGCGACACACACGTGAACTCTGCTCCTGCGAGTGAAGATCCCACCTGGGGGCCGGCATTCGTCGCGGCATCGAGTTTTACGATACGCAGGTTGATGGTGCCGGGCTGTTCATCAATGGCGACCTGTCCACCGTCATTCCCCGTGGTAAAGGCGATGCGAGCACGACGGGGGACATAGCCGGCCGGCGCCTTCGTTTCAACTAGGTAGTATGCCGTGTTGGGCAGAAGTGTTGCTTGCGCCCGACCGTTGCTGTCCATCTGGATGGTGCCGACATGCGCGCCGCTGGCGCTCTCAAAAATATCGAATGTTGCCCCGTCAAACTGATAAGTATTGTTTCCGCTGGTAATGGCGGCGTTTGCAGACTGTTTTTTGAAGGAAACAGAGACCGCCGGCAGTACATAGAGCATGTCCTGACGTTTGCTGCCGCCCGATACGGCTCCTAGATAGCGTCGCGCGCGGTGCGGAGCGGCTTTGATGCTTCCTGATTTTGCGCTGTCGTGGAGCCACCGCGCCGCCGCCACGACTTCATTGTCAGTGGTAAAGTGCCCACTCTTGGTTTTGCCCTGAGCGGTCGTGTAAGAGTAAGTACCGTCGACATGGGTAGTGCCGTTGAGCATCCATACGGCAAGCTGGGTTGCGGCGCGGGCGCGATCGGGTGAAAGATGGTAACCGCCAAACGACGTGGCGGTAGGATATCCGTGACAAACGATTGCCGCGAACTCGTCGTCGAGCCACACCCAGCCTTGATCAAAGTTGAGCCATGGGCCGCCCGGCTTGGTGGGGCCGGGGCGCTCCTGGTTCATGCAGTAGGCAATCGAGGCGTCTTGAGCTTCATACTTGCCGATGAAGAAGGGCCCACAATCATCGCTAATAGTGCGGAAGCCGAGCTGATCGTAGCCATCGACGGCAAATGCGGCTCCCGGTGTCAGGCAGCCGAAAAGCAGGAAGAGGAGCAGGAGCAGCGGACCTGTTGCGATTGCGCTGTGGACAGAGTGCGTGGGTGCGTTGGACATGGCTGCTCCTTATCCCTCGTGCGCCGCATGGGGAGGTTGCGACGCGTAGGATGAGGCTACCCCCGAGGTTCATGCGGGTAAGTACCGGAGCCTGACCAAAAGCTTGCCCGATTTCTGACAAATCGAGCTCAAATACAACAATCAGATAAAAATGCAGGTAGAAGATGGTAAGAAAAGAAAGACAAAGGTCCTCATCTCCACAATTGGCGCGGTTTTCAAACGATTCTCCACAGCTAAAACAAGCATCGACACCCTTGTATCGAACAAGACAACCGCGTTATACTATCCCCCACATATGCGGGCATCGCCAAGTGGTAAGGCATCAGCTTCCCAAGCTGACACTCGCGGGTTCGAGTCCCGTTGCCCGCTCCAGTAAAAAGCACAAGCACGGCAGCGTTACGTTGCCGTGCTTTTTACTACCAAGCGCCGGGACTCGAACCCGCCAGGGTGCGAGCGTTAAGCAAACGCGAAGCGTTTGTAGCGAGCAGGCGAAGGCGCCGACAGGCGCCTGAAGCCGGTGCGGATTTGCGAAGCAAATAACGCAGACGTCCCGTTGCTCGCTCCAATTCCAAAATGTTAGGTTAATGCCTGCTGCCCATACTTGCACCTGCGCACGGTACAATGGTTGGGTTACGACCAACGTGCCAATAACCAAAAAGGAGCCGCTATGATCGATCGCTATACCCGCCCGGAGATGGGGCACATCTTCTCCCTCGAGAACAAGTACGCCATTTGGCAGGAGATCGAGGTTCTGGCCTGCGAGGCCCAGGCGGAGCTCGGCAAGATCGGTATTTCCAAAGACGAGGCCCAGTGGATCCGCGACCATGCCAACTTTGAGAAGGCGAAGGTCGATGAGATCGAGGAAGTCACGCGCCACGACGTCATTGCCTTCCTGACCAACATGAAGGAGTACATCGATGCCGATGTTCCCGAGGGCGACCCCAAGCCCAGCCGCTGGGTTCACTATGGCATGACCAGCTCCGATCTGGGCGACACGGCCCTGTGCTACCAGCTCACCCAGGCCTGCGACCTGATCATCGAGGACGTCAAGAAGCTCGGCGAGATCTGCAAGCGTCGTGCCTTCGAGGAGCGCAACACGCTCTGCGCCGGCCGTACTCATGGCATCCACGCCGAGCCGATGACCTTTGGCATGAAGTTTGGCTCTTGGGCCTGGGAGCTCAAGCGCGATCTGGACCGTCTTGAGGATGCCCGCAAGAACGTTGCCTTTGGTGCCATCTCGGGCGCTGTCGGCACGTACAGCTCCATCGAGCCGTTTGTCGAGGAATATGTCTGCGAGCACCTGGGCCTGGTTCACGACCCGCTGTCCACGCAGGTTATTAGCCGCGATCATCACGCCTACCTCGCCGGCGTTCTCGCCACCACCGCGGCCACCTGTGAGCGCATCGCTACCGAGGTTCGCAATCTGCAGAAGACCGATACACTCGAGGCCGAGGAACCGTTCCGTAAGGGTCAAAAGGGCAGCTCCGCCATGCCGCACAAGCGCAACCCCATCACCATGGAGAAGGTCTGCGGCCTGTCGCGCGTCGTGAAGGCCAACGCGCAGGTTGCCTTCGACAACGTCGCCCTGTGGCACGAGCGTGACATTTCGCACTCCTCTGCCGAGCGCGTCGCCCAGGCCGACAGCTTCATCGCCCTCGACCACATGTTCCAGTGCCTCATTCGCGTTATCGACGGCCTGCAGCTGTACCCTGCCCGCATGATGGCCAACCTCAATAAGACCCGCGGCCTCATCTTCTCCTCCAAGGTGCTGCTCGCCCTCGTCGATACGGGCATCACCCGCGAGGACGCGTACGCCATTGTGCAGGAGAACGCCATGGCAACCTGGCACGAGGTACAGGATTGTGTCTCCGGCCCCACCTTTAAGGAGCGTCTCGAGGCCGATCCGCGCTGCACCGTCAGCCAGGAGAAACTCGACGAGATCTTTGATCCGTGGGAC
>CAJMSL010000015.1 GCA_905216045.1 uncultured bacterium | reverse complement strand
GGCATGGAGAGCGTCATTGTGGGCGTGGTCGGCGTACTGCAGTTTGAGGTACTCGAGCGCCGCCTCAAGGCCGAGTACCGTGTTGAGGTCCGTCGCCAGCCGCTGCCCTATACGGACATCCGCTGGATCCAGAACGACCCCGACACTATCGATATCCCGGGCCTTTCGCTCACGCGCGACACGCTGCGTGTCGAGGACATGCGCGGCGGTAAGCTACTGCTGTTCACGAGCCCGTGGAACGTGGATTGGGCAACCGACCACAACCCCGACCTTATCCTGTCGGAGTTTGGCAACGTAGCCTTTTAACGCATTGGCGCGGTGGTCCTGTGGGGCTGCCGCGCCGTTTGTTTGCCTTATGCCGCGCGAGCGGCTATCATACCCACCGTCGTCTCAAGACCGGGGCGTCCGAGCAGTTCGGGTCCGATATCCTGCTCGTTAAACCTAAAACCAAAGGAGTACATAATGATCAAGAAGGTCATGGAGGACTACAAGGTCCTGTTGCGGAGCATTCCCGCGGCAACGGTTTCGCTGTTTTTCGTGAGTGTCATCATGATGAACCTGCTGGCCAACAAGGAGCTTATCAGCCTGCCGTATCTGGCGCTCGATTGCGGCTTTGTGGTGAGCTGGGTTTCGTTTTTGTGCCAGGACATGATCTGCAAGCGCTTTGGCGCCAAGGCATCCATCAAAATCTCTATCCTCGCGCTGCTGGTCAACCTGGCCGTGAGCCTGTGCTTTTGGGCATGCTCGCTCACGCCCGGCATGTGGGGCGCCTACTACGACACGGGCATGATCGAGGTCAACACTGCCCTTAACGCCACCATCGGCGGCACCTGGTACGTGGTGCTGGGCTCTTCGCTGGCAATGCTCGTTTCTGCCGTGGTTAACTCCACGCTCAACCAGTCGCTCGGCCGTATGCTCAAAAAGAATAACTTTGCGAGCTTCGCCTTCCGCTCCTATGTGTCCACAGGTGTTGGCCAGTTTATCGACAACCTGGTCTTTGCCATTGTGGTGAGCCACACGTTCTTTGGTTGGACCTGGGTGCAGGTTCTTATGTGCTCGCTGACCGGCGCTGTTGCCGAGCTGCTGTGCGAGGTCTTCCTGAGCCCCGTGGGCTACAAGGTCGTGCGCGGCTGGGAGCGCGAGAACGTGGGCTCCGAGTACCTCGAGCGCCACGCAACCGCCTAAGGAGCAAGTATGCGGGTTTTGATCACGGGCGCTTCGGGCGGTATCGGAGCCGCATGCGTGCAGCGCTTTTTGGATGAGGGCCACGAGGTCGTGGGCTTTGATCTGCTGCCGGCGGCGATCGAACACGAGCGCTACCGCCATCTGATTGTTGATGTCTGCAAGCCGGACTCGTTTCCAGGCGATCTTGAGCCCCAGGTAATCGTGAACGTTGCCGGTACGCAGGATTCGGCCGATGATATCGCCGCCAACCTGTGTGGCACCATCAACGTGACCGAGTGCTACGCCTTTGTGGGGGAGGGGCTTGCCGCCAAGCCGGCGCCGACTATCAAATCCGTGGTCAATGTGGGGTCCGCGAGTGGGCATACGGGATCGGAGTTTCCCGCCTATGCCGCCAGCAAGGGCGGCGTTATCGCCTACACCAAGAACCTTGCAAACCGTCTGGCGCCGCAGGCTATCGCCAACAGTGTGGACCCGGGTGGCGTTATCACGCCGCTCAACCGTTGCGTGATGGAAGACGAACACCTGTGGAGCCAGATTATGGAGCTCACGCCGCTTAGGCGCTGGGCCACTGCCCAAGAGATTGCCGAGTGGATCTACTTTGTGGGCGTGACCAACCGGTTTATGACCGGGCAGAGTCTGCTAATCGATGGCGGCGAGGCCGGCCGTACCCAGTTTATCTGGCCCGAGTAGCAAAATGCGCCCGATGGCAAGATTGCCGTCGGGCGCGTTTTTGATGTATCGATTATTAGTCGAGGCAAGTCCAGTTGACGGGGGTCGAGCCGTGCTGTTCGAGTAGCCGATTGGCAGCGGAGAAGGGGCTCGACCCCATAAAAGCGGGGAGTTCTGCCGTGGCACGGTTGGCTGAAAGCGGCGAGGGGTGCGTAGAGGCCAGGCAGAACTTGCCGGTTGCCTTGCCCGCGCCGGTCGCGGCGAGCTTGCCTTCGACCATCTGCTGGGCAAAGCGACCCCATGCCAAAAAAACTACCGGCTGGGGCAGCTGGCAGCAGCGTTCGATAATGTAGTCGGTCAGGGTGCTCCAGCCCAGCTTGGCGTGCGAGTTCGCGGCATGCTCGCGCACGGTGAGCGTAGTGTTGAGGAGCAGGACGCCCTGTCGTGCCCATGGTGTTAGGTCTCCCGTGGCGGGAATGGGGCAATCCAGATCGGCATCGAGTTCCTTGTAGATGTTGCGCAGGCTCGGCGGCAGCTTGGTTTGTGTCGCGGGGACCGAGAACGACAGCCCCATGGCCTGGTTGGGTCCGTGATAGGGGTCTTGACCCAAGATGACAACCTTGACCTGGTCGGCCGGCGTGTAGGCGAGGGCATTGAGGATGTCGTCTTGTGCCGGGTAGATAGTCTGCTCGGCACGCAAAAGGGCGATGCGCTCGAGCAGCTGGTTCGTAGTGTCACGTATCAGCTGTGGCGCATCGCCCAACCAAGTTGCTATGTTGCGGTCGCGAGTTGCGGTGTCCATGGGGCTCCTTTATGGCAGATACTCTGTTGGCATCTATTGTAAAGGCGCACCGGTTGCCTTTACGCCACGGCTGTATGAAGAGTGGGGTCTACGAGACGTGCTCGGGCGCTCCTGCCATGCGAGCTTGTCCATGTGCGCGGAGGCGCGGAAGCTCGACGGTTGCCACCATGACGCCGGTTAGGATGAGGGCGGCGCCAAAGAAGGCGATGGGGCTCAGGACCTCGCCAACCAGGAAGAACGAAAAGACAGCGGAGCAGACCGGCTCAAGCGAGAAGGCGAAGCCGGTGGTCTCGGCGGGCACGTGGGGCTGCACGAGCGTCTGGGTGATAAAGCCGTAGGCAGAGCAGATGAGTGCGAGCGCGACGACGACCACGATCTCGCTGGGCGTACTGGGAAGTGTGAAACCGCCAAAGACGCATGCGGCGATACCCGAGAACAAGCCGCCGAAGCCCAGCTGCCAAACGCCCAAAGCCAGCGGGTCGACATCTTCGACAAAGCGCTTCGCCACAATGATATGGCCGGCATAGACAAAGGCGGAGAGCAGCATGATGATCGCGCCGGGATTCAGGCTGGTAAAGTCTGCGCCCGAGAGCAGCAACATACCGCAGGTGACGATGGCGGTGCCGACGAGCACTTTGCGCTCGGGGGCGCGACGCAGCAGGGCGGCGTTGGCAAACGGCACAATCACGACCGTCAGGCTCTGCAAAAAGCCGGCGGTGGAGGCGGAGGTGAGGCTGGAGCCCAGGCACATGCAGGTGAGCTCGGTTGCCATAATGGCGCCGATGATGGCGGCACGGACCATAAGGTCGCGGTTGATGCGCAACGCGTGCTTGTGGAAGAGCAGCAGGCAGACCACAAAGGCGATGATGCAGCGTAGCGCGACGATGCTCGTGGCGTTCATGCTGTCCATGCCGATCTTCATGAGGGGGTACGAAAAGCCCCATGCGACGGGAACGGAAAATGAGAGCGCGATTGCTTTTTTGCGATCCATGGGGCTCCTTTTGTTACAGAACGGTTTCGTAAAAAGGATTCTGCTCTCAGATGTGGATGTAGTAAAGCGAATGTAACTTCAGTATGATTAAGAAATGCTAATGTTGGCAGAAAAAGCCCTGGCAAAACGTTTTACGGCTGCATTGATGTGGAGGCACGTTGGCATCGCGGTACCAGTTTGTTTGTATGGTGGTCGATCGCGGCAGCCGGAAACGCGCGGCCGATGAGCTGGGCTATACGCAAAGCGCGGTGAGCCAGGCCGTCAAGGCGCTCGAGCGCGAGCTGGGTACCACGCTTATCGAGCGCGGTAAGCAGGGTGTGTCGCTTACGCGCGATGGCAAGCAGTATCTGCCGTATCTGCGACAGATCGTAACTGCCGAGGCCGAGCTCGAGGGCAAGCGCCAGGAGCTGCTGGGGCTTTCGTCGACCGACATTCGCATCGCGACGTTTACCAACGTGAGTCGTACCGTGCTGCCGCGTGTGATCCGCGACTTTGGTGCGCTGCACCCGGGCGTACGTTTTACCCTCAAGCAGGGCGATTACACGCGCAACGCTCAATGGGTGCACGATGGCGTGGTGGATTTTTGCTTTACGGCGCGTGGGTTTACCGCAGGGCTCGAGAAGCGCGTGGTCTATCACGATGAGTTGGTGGCATTGTTGCCGGCCGCGCATCCGCTGACGGCAAAGGAAAAGGTGACACTCGCCGACCTGGCGTCCGAGCCGTTTGTGCTGCTGGATGAGGGCGAACAGAGTCTGGTGCTCGATGCATTCGCGACGCATGGGCTGTCGCCGCACGTGACGAGTGAAGTGACCGACGACTACACCATCATGGCGATGGTGGAGGAGGGCCTAGGCGTGAGCATGCTGTATCGCCGTACCGTTGAGGGCATGCGGGCCGATATTCGCGTACGTCCTATCGTGCACGCGCCCTCGCGCGACGTAGTGGCAGCCTGGCGCAGCTGGGATACCATGCCTATCGCCACGAGGCGCTTTATCGACTATATGAGCTCGCATATTGTCAATTAATGACTGGCGTGGCGTTGAGTGCGGTGTTTAGCGGGCTGTCGCTTTGGCTTGGGTGGCGCGATAGGTGCGTGCCGGGTGGCAAAGTAGCACCGCCACGACCATAAAGAACGCCGTGGTGCCCAGGCTGATAGGGTAGACCATCATGATGTTCGCAAAGGTGCGGAAGTGCGGGAACACGCAGAACACCCAATAGAAGCGGATGCCGCAGACGCAGATCATGGTGATGAGGGCGGGCGTGAGCGAGATGCCAAAGCCGCGCAGGTAGCCTGACATGTTTTCGTAGAACATGCTAAAGGAGTACGCCGGGAAGATCGAGCACACGCGGATATAGCCGATTGAGACGATGTTGGGATCGCTGTTGAACAGCGACAAGATCTCGCGTCCCAGGCCGACAATAACGATAATTGTGGCGAGCGCGACGATACCGCCTTCGACCAGGCAGACCTTGAGCGTCTTGGTGCAGCGGTCGATTTGGCGGGCTCCGTGATTTTGTCCCACAAAGGTGGTGCAGGCCTGGCTAAAGCTGTTGAGCAGGTTGTAGCACACGTACTCCAGGCTCATGGCGGCGCTCGAGGCGGCCATGACCTCGGTGCCCAGGCTGTTGATGGCGGACTGGATGATGATGTTGGCGACGGCAAAGACGGCGCTTTGAATGCCGGCGGGCAGGCCGATCTTGACGATGCGCTTGAGGGCGACGGGGTTGATAGCCAGGTCGCGTAGGGTGACGCGGACGACGGAGTCGGTCTTGAGCAGGCGGATAAAGAGCGTAGCGGCGCTGACGGTGTAGGCGATGGCGGTGGCGATGGCGACGCCCGCGACGCCCCAGTGGAGTACGGGGACAAAAATGAGGTCCAGGCCAATGTTGAGGACGGTGGACACGGCAAGCGCCTGTAGCGGCATACGGGTGATGCCGACGGAGCGGAAGATCGCGGCCTCAAAGTTGTAGAGCAAAATCGAGGGCATGCTGAGCAAAAAGACGCGTAGGTAGAGCGAAGCGAGTGGCATGGTCTCGGCGGGAACGTTGAGCGCGGCGAGCATGGGCTCGGCAAAGATCTCGCCCAGCGCGATGACGACAAAGCCCACAAGCGCCATTAAAATTGAGGTATGGACGGCGCGTTTGACCATGTTCTGATCGTTGCGGCCGATGGCATTGGCGATGACCACGTTGGAGCCAAGCGACATGCCGATAAACAAGTTAAGCATAAGGCTGGTAAGCGGAACATTGGAGCCGACCGCAGCCATGGCGAGGGTTCCCTGGTCGCCCGAGAAGTTACCGATGATGACCGTGGCGATGAGGTTCGACAGTTGCTCCAAGATGCTCGTGGCGGCCACGGGGAAGGCGAACAAGGGAACATTGCGCCACAGCGATCCGGTGGTCATGTCAATGTGCTTAGATGCGGTGTCAGCCATACGCTCTCAATCTCTAACATGCTTTTTTGTGCTTATTTGCGCAGACGATGATACTCCTAATCGGCTAGTCATTGGGGACGTTCTAAAACGACTAGTCATTCAAGAACGTCCCCAATGACTAGGCGGGGAAGGCGTGCGACAATGGTGTGCGTCGTGTTGTTCGCGCTAAGGAGTTGCCATGTTGTTGTGTCCCGTTTGCCATGAGCCGCTGGTGGATAACGAACGCGGTGCTGCATGCGCGAGCGGACACCGGTTTGACCGTGCGCGCGAGGGCTATCTATATCTCCTGCGCTCGTCCAAGAGCGGCGACTCCATGGGCGATCCCAAGTCGCAGGCGCGCAGCCGTCGCGACTTTCTGAACCGCGGTTACTATGCGCCGTTGCGCGATGCGATGGTCGAGCTGGTGCGCAAGCAGACGTCTGGGCGCGCCGCGTCTACGAATGGCCCCATGACGCTGCTCGATATTTGCTGCGGCGAGGGCTATTACACGAGTGCCATGGGCGCGGTGCCGGGCGTGGACGCTTACGGGTTCGACTTGGGCAAAGAGATGGTGCGCCTGGCCGCCAAGCGCGGCGATGCGACCTATTTTGTGGCCAACATGAAGGATATCCCCGTGGCCGATGGCGCCTTCGATATGGTGACCGAGCTCTTTGCTCCCTTTAACGAGCGCGAATTTGCCCGCGTGCTGGCGCCAGAGGGTTCGTTCTATACCGTGGTGCCGGGTGCCCGTCATCTGTTTGGGCTCAAGGAGTTGCTCTACGACACGCCGTACCTTAACGATGAGAAGCTGCCGAAGACCACCGAGCTCGAGTTAGTCGGAACGCAGCGGGTATCTGCGAATATTACGCTTCAGACCCAGGCCGACATCGAGGCGGTGTTCCAGATGACGCCGTATTACTACCGCACGCGCCCTACCGACAAAGAGCGGCTGGCAAACTTGGACACGCTCCAGACCGATATCGACTTCATCGTCGCCGAGTACCGCCACAGCTAACAACCTGCAAAAAGGGACAGGTTTATTTTGGTAGGTTTTATCTGGGCAAACGTAAAGGGCCGACCGCGGAGATGCGCGATCGGCCCTTTTTAGTTGCTTGGCTGCAGAGGTTATGAGAAGCGAGCGCTTACAGGCGGTCCTTGTTCTCGGCCTTGACGGCGTGTGCCTGCTGAACAAAGAACAGGTCGTACACCACGATGACAAAGGCACCAAAGTTGATGGCGTCGCCGCCGAACGCGGGGAGCGTGAGCACGGCCTTCGCAATCGTGGCGACCGCGGCGATGATGCCGAGCTTAAACGCGCCGTCCACCTGCGAAGGCTTGTTGGCGCCCTTGATACCGGCGACGCCTGCGGCAAGGTCGACGAGACCCTTGGCGATAAGCACGACCGCTGCAAGCGTGGCGTACGAACCGTACGTGGAATCGAGACCGCCCGTGGCGATACCGACACCGGCGGTGACGAGGCTGGCGATGCCCAAAACAAAGTAGATGAGAGCAAGGATTTTGAGAGTCTTGCGAGTGAAGCTCATGGCGGGTCCTTTCGATACGAGTACGCCAACTTGGCGCACCCAATGTACTGCACATATGGTGAAGCACATTGTAGTTCAACGCGGCGATGCATGCGCCTGAAAGCGCATTGAGCCCGCGCAGCCAAACCCAACCTTTCAAAAAGGAAAGCTGGACGTAAGCCAAATCGATGGCAGCTCATGTGCGGCGCTGAGATGATGAGGCCGTAACAAGGAGTTGGTCTCAAGGAGGAGCCATGATGTACGGAGCAGGGCAAGTGCGTGAGCCGCGGTCGTTGGGAAGGCGCATGGGTGATTCTGTGATCGCTGCCGTGTGCACGGGATTGATGGCGGTGCTTTGCATTGGGATGCTGTGGGCCATGTCGCATGTGGGACAATAGCGGACGGTGGGGTGCCGACATAAACGGCGCTCGCGTATTCGTTTTGCTTGTTAAGGAGTACCCATGGGCGTCGTCGATCCCTTTTCTGTTGCTCGGTCCGCGGGGGTTGAGCTGATCGGGAAGTCCGAGGGCCTCGCGCTCACCGACGGCACGATGGAGCTGCGTGCCGATTTTGGCCGCATGCTTCCACGGCTCAAGCAGGGCCGTCTGCAGCAAGAACTGCTGGTAAAGGCTGCGCGCGCAAAAGGCATCGAGCAGCCATGGGCGATTGACGCCACGGCGGGCTTTGGCGAGGATTCGCTGCTGTTGGCGGCTGCGGGCTTTACCGTCGATCTGTATGAGCAGGATTGCGTGATCGCGGCGCTCCTCAAGGATGCCCTGGATCGCGCGGCAGATGATCCGGCGCTTGCGGCTGCCGTGGCTCGCATGCGCCTTCATGCGGGCGAGGACAGCATTGCCGGTCTTCGCCATGCAGCTGAGTTGATCGGGCAGGGCGAGCTCACCGCTCCTGACGTGGTGTATCTGGATCCCATGTTTCCCGGACGCACCAAGAGCGCGGCGGTTAAAAAGAAGTTCCAACTTTTGCATCATTTGGAACAGCCGTGTGCCGATGAGGAGGCGCTAGTCGAAGCTGCGCTTGCGGTGCACCCGCGCAAGGTCGTTATCAAGCGTCCGGTGAAGGGGCCGCTGCTTGCCGGCGTTAAGCCGAGCTATCAACTTGCGGGCAAGGCCGTTCGCTACGATGTTTTGGTGCCGCCGCGCCCGTAGCTTGCGTGCGATGGTCGGCGCTCTATCAGTGCCGTGCCGATGCGGCGCCTATTTCCATGGGTGCGACGTCAGGTGCCAGCCGCCGCAGTATTCGCATTTGTAGCAGGCTAAACCGCGCCGCCCGCGGCTTTCGCAGTCGGCCATAACTGCCTCGGCCTCGGCGCGCGTGTCGTAACGGTTTTTGCGCTCGCACGATTTGTAGCGCCAGGCCTCATCGCGCTCGGCGTCCAGGGCGTCGCGGCGCTCGTCCTCGCGTGCAAACAGGTCGCTCATATCGCCGCCGGTGGCAGTGCTCAAAAACTCGCTTTTTGCTTTTGACCAGGCGGCTCGCTTTTTGCTTCCCATCTGCTTCGTGCCCCTCTCCAAACGCTGGTATCATTGCCCAATCAAAGTGATACCAATAAACGTGAGGTCGCCGCGTGATGATCAGAAAAACCCTCGATACCGACATTCCCGCTGTCATGGCTATCTATGACGCGGCCCGCGCCTTTATGCGCGCGCATGGCAACGCCACGCAGTGGCCCGAGGGCACGCCTTCTGCCGAGCAACTGGCTGCCGATATCGCCGCCGGTGGCAGCTATGTGTGCGAAGTCGATGGCCGCGTGGTGGCGACGTTTGCCTTTTTGCCGGGCCCGGACGAGTGCTATGACGTAATAGAGGACGGGCAATGGCGCAGCGACACTCCGTACGCCGTGCTGCACCGTGTGGCGTCCGACGGCACCGCGCACGGTATCGCGGCCGCGATGTTTGCCTTTGCCAAAGAGCGTGCCGATCACCTGCGTATCGACACGCATCAGGACAACCTGCCCATGCAGGGTGCGAGTATTAAGGCGGGGTTCGAGCGCGCCGGCGTCGTGCATGTGTCGGACGGCACGCCGCGTGTTGCGTTCGACTGGCTGCGCGAGGCATAAGATCGAGGGCGCGTATCAACACTCCACGTAACCAAAAATGGCCCCGAGTGGGGCCATTTTTGGTAAAACGCGTTGTTGTGAGGCTCGCGTTGTTGCCGCCCCAGATGAGCCAAGGCAGACAAAAGGGGAGGTGCCGGCTTTCGCAAGGCGCGAACCTACGAAAATCGCCGCGCGGCAACGCGGGGCGATGAGCTCGGTCGGGGGATAGGGCCCGCTTCGCCCGCCGGCCCGTAAATTGTATCATCCAGTGTGGAGCGTGAGCGCCCGTTGCCGCGTGCGATGGGCTTGTAATAAGAGGAGAGCCATGTCGAAGCAGGCAGTCGTTGGAATCTTGGCGCATGTCGATGCCGGCAAGACCACGTTGGCCGAGGCCATGCTGTTCAACGCGGGTCGCATTCGCAAGCGCGGCCGCGTGGACGATGGCGATTCGCATCTGGACACGAACGCGATCGAGCGTGAGCGCGGCATTACGATCTTCTCGTCGCAGGTCGTGCTCGACCACGGCGATACCCGCGTCATACTTGTGGATGCGCCCGGCCACGTCGATTTTTCGGCCGAGGCGGAGCGCACACTGCGCGCGCTCGACTATGCGATTTTGGTTGTGAGCGCCAACGACGGCGTGCAGGGGCACACCGAAACCCTGTGGCGTCTGCTTGCGCGCTATGACATTCCGACGTTCATCTTTATCAACAAAATCGATTTGGAGAATCCCGGCCGCGATGTTTTGCTGGCACAACTTGGGCAACGTCTCTCCGAGGGCTGCCTGGATGCCAGCGAACTGCTGGTGGGCGGGGCTGTTCAGGAGGACGCTGCTGCGTTGGACGAGGCGGCGCTCGAGGAGTTTCTTGAGGCGGGTGAGCTTTCCGCCGCGACGCTGTCGCGCATGGTTGCCGAGCGCAAGCTCTTTCCCTGCTTTGCCGGCTCGGCGCTCAAGGACCAAGGCGTGGACGAGCTGCTGGATGGCATATGCGCGCTGATGCGCGAACAGGCGTGGCTCCCGGAGTTTGCCGCGCGCGTCTACCGCGTGAGCCGTGGGGATCGCGGTGAGCGCTTGGCTTGGGTTAAAGTGACCGGCGGCACGCTGCATACCAAGCAGATGATTGATGGACGTTCCGGTGCCGAGGCATGGGAACAAAAGGTCGATCAGGTACGCATCTATAACGGCGAGAAGTATGAGCTTGCCCAAGAAGTTGCTGCTGGCGGTATTTGTGCCGTGACGGGCCTCGCGCACGTTCGCCCTGGTGATGCCCTAGGCGCGGAGCCCGCGGGCGATGCACCTGTCATTGCGCCGGTTCTCACCTATACGGTGCTTCCGGGCGAACACGATGTCCATACGGTGTTCCAGGCGCTGGCCGAGCTTGCCGACGAGGATCCCATGCTCGGCGTAAGCTGGAACACGCATCTTGAACAAATACATCTGCAGCTTATGGGGGCGGTGCAGCTCGAGGTCGTGCAACGGGTGTTGGCCGATCGCTTTGGCCTTTCGGTTGCGTTTGAGTCTGGCGGCATTCTCTATAAGGAGACTATTTCGCAGCCGGTCGAGGGCGTGAGCCACTTTGAGCCACTGCGCCACTATGCCGAGGTGCATCTACGCCTGGAGCCGTTGCCAGCGGGTTCGGGCGTGCAGTTTGGCACCGTGACCTCGACCGACGAGCTCGATCTTAACTGGCAGCGTTTGGCACTCACCAACGCCATGGAGCGCGATCACCTGGGCGTGCTGACCGGCTCGCCCATCACCGATGTGCGCATTACGCTCACGGGCGGCCGTGCGCATGCCAAACATACCGAGGGCGGCGATTTTCGCCAGGCCACGTACCGCGCGATTCGCCAGGGTTTGATGCAGGCGCGCGAGGCCGGTGCGGTGGTACTGTTGGAACCGTGGTATCGCTTTGAGCTCGAGGTGCCGGGGGAGTGCGTGGGCCGGGCGCTCTCGGATGCCACGCGCATGGGTGCCGAGTACGAGCCGCCGACGATGGCGGGCGACCGGGCGAAGCTTGTGGGCCGCGTACCGGCATCCGAGGTGCAGGATTACGCGCTGGAGGTGGCCGCCTACACAAGTGGTCGCGGTCATCTGTACCTGGAGTTCGCCGGTTATGCGGCTTGCCATGATGCCGAGCGCGTCATCGAGACGGCCGCCTATGAGCCTGAGGCCGATCTGCCCAACACGCCCGATTCGGTCTTTTGCTCTCATGGTGCCGGTTACACGGTCAAATGGTACGACGTGCCTGCCGCGGCGCACGTAAAGATCGATCCCGCCACCTTCCGCCCTTGGCGAGCAGCAGACGCCGAGTTTTTCGGCCACATGTGACAAAGGGACAGTTTCTTTGTCACATGCAATTGGTATAACTCGGTATAAGTTGGTATAACTATTACCAGGGTTTGCCAATCCGAGGAGGCCGACATGAATCCAAATCCCTTTAAGCCCACGGCTGGTAAGCGGCCTCCGATACTCATTGGTCGCGAGTCGGTCATCGAAGATTTCGAGGAAGGGCTCGATAACGGCGCCGGAGCGCCGGGTAGGCTCATGCTCATTACGGGAAACCGCGGCTGTGGCAAAACAGTTCTCTTGCGGGAGCTACAGCGTTTGGCTAGTGAGCGCGGATGGGCGGTTGTCTCCGATTCCGCTTCGCTTGGCTTATGCGACCGCTTGGCCGATGCGCTTCGCTCGAATAAACCCGTTGTGACGTCAATGGAGCTCGGTCCGTCGTTTGGCCGGATGTCGGTCGAGGCGGCGCGTGCAAAGGGCGAGACGTTGCGAGGGCTGGTCAACGAGCGCCTCAAGAGGCTCGGTCCAGGCAAGGGCATACTGTTTGCGATTGACGAGGCGCAATCGGCGTCTATCGAGGAACTGGCGGCTCTTGCCGTTCTCTATCAGCAGGTGCTCGGAGACCAGGATGCCACGGGCTTGCCTGATAGCGATCAGCGCGGTCTTGCGCTGGCGTTCGCCGGCTTGCCCAGTATGGTTGACGATCTGCTCGAAGAGCCGAGCGTGACGTTTTTGCGACGTGCCCAGCAGCGTACGTTGGGGGCGATATCTTTGCCCAAGGTGCGCGATTCGTATATCCAGACGGTCAAAGACGCTGGACTTTACGTTGACGCGGAGACGGCGGACCTTGCGGCACACAAGAGCATGGGGCATCCCTATATGGTCCAGCTGGTGGGATATTACATGTGGCGGGCTGCTGTCCGGCGTGACTCGCGGGTCATTGAAGAGCGCGATGTCGAGGCTGGCTACGCCGATGCCGTCTCCGAGTTCTATGAAGCGGTCGACGCGCCCCTGTATTACGGGCTGCGCAGCCCACAGCGCCTCTTTATCGAGGCCATGGCGGTTGACGAGGACAAGCCGACGCGCATGGCGGACATCATTGAGCGCTGCGATCGCACCCAGAGCTGGGCGAGTAAATATCGCGCAAGCCTGATTCGCGAGCGCGTCATCGAAGCTGCCGGATACGGCCTCGTCCGGTTTACCGTGCCCATGCTGGGCGCGTACATTCGCGATCGAGTTTTATGGCATGAGTAGGGTGATAAAGATGACGGAACAGAAGATGAGCCCGCAGGCTATCGAGGTGCGTGGCGCGCGTGTCCATAACCTTAAGGACATCGATATTGATATCCCACTGGGAAAGCTCGTGGGTTTTGCCGGCGTGTCGGGTTCGGGCTAGAGTTCGCTGGCGCTGGGGGTTCTTTATGCCGAGGGCTCGCGTCGCTACTTGGAAGCGCTCAGCACTTATACCCGCCGTCGTTTGACGCAGGCCGAGCACGCTCAGGTGGATGAGGTATTGCACGTACCGGCGGCGCTCGCGCTGCACCAGCGTCCGAGCGTGCCGGGCGTGCGCTCCACCTTTGGCACCATGACCGAGCTCAACAACAGCCTGCGTCTGCTCTTTAGCCGTTGCGCCCATCACGTGTGCCCGCATTGCGGGGCGCGTGTGGAGCCAAGCCTCAACGTAGCGGCTGGCCTGTCGCTCACGTGCTCCGCATGCGGCCGCGAGTTCTACGCTCCGAGCGCCGAGGACCTTGCCTTTAACAGCGGCGGTGCATGCCCCACCTGTGGCGGCACCGGTGTCATGCGCGAGGTGGACGAGGCGAGCCTGGTGCCCGACGAGTCAAAGACCATCAACGAGGGCGCGGTGCTTCCCTGGGGCACGCTCATGTGGGATCTGATGAAGCAGGTGGCTGGCGAGATGGGCGTGCGCACCGACGTGCCGTTTAACCAGCTCACACCTCAAGAGCGCGACATCGTGTTCCATGGCCCGGCGGTTAAGAAGCACATTCTCTACGTTCCCAAGAACGGCGAGGGCGCCACGCCGCTCGACTTCACCTATTACAACGCCGTCTATACCGTCGAGAATGCGCTCGCCAAGGTTAAGGACGACAAGGGCCTCAAACGCGTTGCGCGCTTTTTGCGCGAGGGGCCATGCCGCGATTGCGGCGGCACGCGTCTCTCCGAGGCTGCGCGCCTGCCTCAGGTGCGCGGTATCAATTTGGCGCAGGCCGCGGCCATGACGCTAGGCGAGGCGATTGAGTGGGTGCGCGGGGTGCCTGCATCCTTGCCGACTGAGATGCAGCCCATGGCAGCGGATATCTGCGATTCATTTTTGGGCGCGGCCCGTCGCCTGGTCGACTTGGGTCTCGATTACCTTTCACTCGACCGCGCTGGTGCCACGCTCTCCACGGGTGAGCGCCAGCGCGTGCAGCTTGCTCGCGTGGTGCGCAACCGATCGACGGGCGTGCTTTATGTGCTGGACGAGCCTTCGATCGGCTTGCATCCCGCCAATGTCGACGGCTTGGTGGGCGTGATGCGCGATCTGGTGGATGACGGCAACACCGTGGTTGTTGTCGACCACGATACACGTGTGCTGGCGGAAGCCGACTATCTGGTCGAGATGGGCCCCGTTGCCGGAGCAGGCGGCGGCAATGTGATCGCCGCTGGTACGGTAGACGAGGTCGAGCAATCGCAGAGCAGTCGCATCGCGCCGTTTTTGCGCGCCGAGCCCAAGCGCTTGCGTCCGCAGGTGACTGACGACGAAATGTTCGACCAGGGCCATATCCGCATGGCGACCGATGCCATCCATACCGTCAAGCCGCTCGAAGTCGATATCCCGCGTGGCCGTCTCGTCGCGGTGACGGGTGTTTCGGGTTCGGGTAAGACGACGTTGGTGCTTGAGACGCTCATCCCGGCACTCAAGGCGCAGGCAGCTGGCGAGCGCCTGCCGGGGCACGTGCGTTGGGTCGATGCCGAGGGCATTGCGCGTGCCAACCTGATTGACGCCACGCCCATCGGCGCCAATGTTCGCTCGACGGTGGCAACCTATGCCGACATCCATGATGAGCTGCGCCGCGCCTTCGCCCGTACGCCCGAGGCCAAGGCAGCCGGCTACAAGGCGGGTGCCTCTAGCTACAACACTGGCGCCTTGCGGTGCCCTACGTGCGACGGCACGGGATCGATATCGCTCGACGTGCAGTTTTTGCCCGATGTCGAGATCGTCTGCCCGGCATGCCGCGGCTCACGTTATGCAGACGCGGCTTCGCATATCCATCGTGAGGGCAAGGACGGGAGCCTGCTTACGTTGCCGCAGCTCATGGATATGAGTGTGGACGAGGCTATCGACGCCACGGTGGGGCTCAAGAAAGTTCAGACGCGTTTGCAGACCTTGCACGATCTGGGCCTGGGTTATCTCACGCTTGGCGAGCCCACACCGGCGCTTTCGGGCGGTGAGGCACAGCGTCTAAAGCTTGCGAGCGAGATGGGCCGCGTGCAGGATGATGCTGTATTCGTGTTCGACGAACCCACGATCGGCCTGCATCCGCTCGATGTTCAGGTGTTGCTGAGTGTGTTCGACGGCCTCGTTGCCAAGGGCGCCACGGTTATCGTGATCGAACACGATCTCGACCTTATCCGTAACGCCGATTACGTAATCGACATGGGCCCAGGCGGTGGCGACGCCGGCGGGCAAATCGTCTGCGCCGGCACGCCGGGCGACATCGCGGCCTGCTCCAAGAGCATTACCGGTCGCTACCTATAGGCAATGTGACAAAGGGACTGCCTCTTTGTCACATTGATTTCTATTTCACGCATTGAGCCGCGAGATAGTCGCGGAAGAATGGCAATTCAAATGCGACGAGCCCTCGTCCTCGTTCTCCGATGATGCCGGCATCTATCATGCGGCGTCGGTAGCGGGAGACCTGCTGCGGCGAACGCTTAAGGCGCTCGATAAGGTCGGCGGTGGTGGACTCTTCTTCGTCATCGAGCATGGCGATGAGGAATCGCTTGTCCTCTGCAGTGAGTTCCCGATAGGTTGCCGCGAGGATTCGGTCGTCCATCTCGTCGCGCGCGATTTTGATTCCCAGGTCAAAGTCGCGTGACGAGATTTCCTTCGAATCGCTTGTGAGATCCCAGGCACGGTAGCCTACGAGTTGCAATAGGAAGGGAAAACCAGAGATCGAGCGAACGGCTCTATCGATTCCCTCGGCATCTGCCAGGCGATCGTTTTCCTGGATTGTGCGAATCAAGGCCTCGCGCACGTCATAGTCGGCAATGCGACCCAGATGATATTGTTGGGCGCGGCGAAGGAACGAGACCGTCTTGTGGTTCAGCAACGTCGAGACATTGTTGGGAAGTCCCGCCATGAGCAGGGCGACGCGTTTCCCATCGGTCACAAAGTGCTGATACGTCGCTGCGAGCTGAATCATCTCGTCGAGTGTCGGGTCCACCTCGTCAACCGTGACGAGCAGACCGGTACCGGCCCCGTTGAGCTGGTCGATGATATCGCTCATGCGATAACGCCAGGTTGAGGCATCGTGAACGCGATTGACCTCGATGCTGCCGAGCGGTGCAATTCCGAGGCCGGTGACTTCGAAGTGGTAGGACGAGTCGATGAGATGGGCTGCGGCGCGTTTCGTCCCGAACTCGATTTCCTCAAGCATTCCCGGGAGCGCGGTCGTCTTTACGGCTATCCAGCCGTGGGATTCCGCCCTTGTCGCGAGCGATGACATGAGAGCGGTTTTACCGGTTCCATGCGCGCCTGAGAAGATCGAGGTCAATTCTGGGCGCCTGCGCTGGCTCAAGAAGGCGCGGTCCAAATCCCGAATAATCTGTTGTCTGCCAGCGAGATGGGCAGGAACCTCACCAAAACTGGGGGTAAACGGGTTCTCGAGATATTTCACACGGCTCTCCTTTCACACCGCCGTTTAACTTCATTTTACTTTAGTTAATTCTGATTAAAAGTGAGGGCCTTTATCTAGAGCATCAATTAGGCGTGTGTGCCATCGACGTGGCGCTCGAATGTGGCAAAAGGATAGTCCCTTTGTCACATTCCCGGAAAGCCTGCCTGGCGTAGGGCCTCGTAGAGGACGATGGCGGCGCTGTTGGAGAGGTTGAGCGCGCTGATGCGGTAGTCGTCGGGGTTAACGAAGTTGCCGCAGATATCCTGCTGCAGGATGGCCTCGTGGCTGTCCTCGGTATGCCCGAGCGATTCCTCGTGAGCTTCCCAAGTCTCGGCGTTATCGAGTGAGTCGCAATCGCGCAGCATGGGGATGCGCTCGCAGCGCTCGGGCGCCGCGGCGAGCAGCTCCTCGGGAATGCCCGAGCTCTCGCTGCCAAAGACCAAGTAGTCACCGTCACGGTAGGTGCTTTGCGCATAGGTCCTGCGCGCCTTTTTGGTCAGCAGATGCAGACGCTCGTCGGTAGGGGAGAGGCCGTTACGCGCAAGGAAATCCTCCCAGCTGGCATAGGTCGTCACGTCCAAGTTTTGCCAGTAGCCCAGTCCGGCGCGACGCACCGTCTTGTCGTCGAGCGAAAACCCCAGCGGCTCCACCAGATGCAGGCGGGCGCCGGTAACCACGCAGGTGCGGCCGATATTGCCCGTATTGGCCGGAATCTCGGGCGCATACAGCACAATGTTGAACATGAATCTCCTTGGCTCAGAACGAAAAACCACCACGAAGGGCACCTTCGTGGTGGTTTGGCGGTTACGTAAGCGGAAAAATACCCGCTTGGATAAACCTAGGCGCGGTGCCAGTCGGTCAGGCAGGCATCGAGGGAGGCGATGAGCGCATCCTTGTCCATGTGACGGCCGATGATGCACAGGCTCGTCATACGGTCGCCCGTCTCGTCGTCCCAAATCTGCATGATCTCGGGGTTCTCGTCGATGATCTTCTGTTTCTCGCCCTCGGGCGCCGAGTCGACAAACAGGCCGTTCTCCATCAGGCGCATCTGGTGGCCGGCCTGCTCAAACATGTAGCACATGTCCGGATCGCCGGTCTGCCACAGCGGGCCTTTGACGCGAATGACCTCGTCGGGCCACTCCTGCTCAACAAAATCGGTGAACTTCTGCAGGTCAAACGGCTTACGGCGCGAGTACACAAAGGTCTCGATGTCGTACTCGAGCACCTCGGGGTCGTCGTGCTCCTCGGGATGCTCCATGGCCTCGATCCAAGCGGCGGAGTTGTAGGCGCGCATAAAGTCGAAGCGGTCGGTATCGAGCAGCTCCTCCATGGGGACCTCGCCGTTTTGGGCCTCGACGATCACGGCGTCTTTCTGCAGGCTGCGCACGATGGCCTTGAGCTCGGCGATCTGCTCAGGGCTCACGGTATCGGTCTTGTTGAGGATCAGCGTGGAGCAGAACTCGATCTGCTGGATGAGCAGGCTCTCGATGTCGTCCTCGTCGATATCCTCAGCCAGCAGGTCGCGACCGCCGTTGAACTCGTCGTACATGCGGGCACAGTCGACCACGGCCACGATGTTGTCGAGCGCGAGCTTAGGCTCGCCGCCCACCTTGGCCTCGTCGCAGAAGCTCGAGATGGTGTAGGCGATGGGGATGGGCTCGCAAATGCCCGAGGCCTCGATGATGATGTAATCGAAGTTGCCCGAATCGGCGATGCCCTGCAGCTGGTTAGCAAGGTCGTCCGAAAGCGTGCAGCAAATGCAGCCGTTGGTGAGCGGGATGAGGTCGTCGGTCTCGGAAAGGCCGCCGTCGGCGATGAGGCTGGCGTCCACATTGATCTCGCCAATATCGTTGACGATCACGGCGGCGCGGATACCGCCGTCGTTAGCGAGGATGTGGTTGAGCAGCGTGGTCTTGCCGGCACCGAGGTATCCGGTAAGCATGATGATTTTCACGGGTTTGTTGGGCATGTGCCCTCCTTTGTTAGACATGGCTTACAGTTGAATCATATGCCAAACGCCTGCTCTTATACCCACGCGCCGGCAAATAACACAGGCTACTCCCAGGCTCCCCATACATCGGGGCAATAACCGACGGTGGCCTTTTTGCCGTTGCGCACGATGGGCTCGGCCAAGACCTGCTGGTTCTCGAGCAGCTTGTCGAAGCGCTGGCTAGGGGTGAGGTGCTGGATGAGCGCGAGCGTCTCCTCGTCCTTAGCCTTGGGGTTGAGCAGCTTGTCGATGCCGCCGACCGCCTGCATCACGCTCGTGAGCTCGCCCTTGCTCATCTCCTTTTCCTTAAGGTCGATAAACTGCACCTTAATGCGGCGCTCCTTAAAATAACGCTGAGCCTTCTTGGTATCGAAAGACTTTTTGGTGCCAAAAATTTGCACGTTCATGTATTTGTTCCGCCGTTCTACCTGATGAAGTTGGTGCGCTCGCGATCGGCTTCGGGGGCTTCGATGCCGGCGGCCTGTCCTGCCTCGATACAATGCAGGAGCCAGGCCATGTTCTTGCCGATGTTGCGCATGGTGGCCAGGCCCTCGGCGTCTTGGGCGGCCTCGCCCGGCATGGCGCCAAACACGTTGTTCCAGTACGTGGAAGCAACCACGGGCATCTGGTTGATGGTGAAGTACTTATTGCGCACGTCGAAGGTGGTCGACGTGCCGCCGCGACGGGCAACGGCGACGGCAGCGCCCGGCTTGTGTGCAAAGGCTTTGCTGCCGGCATAGAAGGCGCGATCGAGGGCCGAAAGGATGCGTCCGCTGGGGTGCGCATAGTAGACGGGCGAGCCAAAGACAAAACCATCTGCCTGCTCGGCGGCAGCGATCAGCTCGTTCACCACGTCATCGTCAAAGGTGCAGCGGCAATCGAGCTTGCCGCACTGACCACAGCCAATGCAGTCGCGAATGGGCTTGGTGCCCAGCTGAAACACCTCGGTATCAATGCCTTCGGCATTGAGTTGCTCGGCGACCTCGGCGAGTGCGCGGGCGGTGTTGCCGTTTGCCTTGGGGCTGCCATTGACCAAAAGAACCTTCATCACAAACTCCCTCTGCTGTCGGTGACTTCTGCAGAGGATTATCGCACGATGGGGGAGGCGGTGTGGGCGCGGTGCTAATCCAGTTTGGTGCCTGGCACCTGCACGGCTTTCCCGAGCAACGCTTTGAGCTCGTTCAAAATGGAAACGGGCTGACGGTCGACGCCGTCCAGATGGAGCGTGGCCACGCGAATGGGTGGCTGATATTCAAATGGGCCAAAGAGCACGGGCGAACCCAGGAACCGCTCGATTTCCTCTGCAATCGCATCGGTTTCTTCGGGATCAAAGTCGTCGAAAAGAGCCACGAACATCGGCCCCGTCGAGCGGAACATACGACCCTTACCGCGCGAGCATTCCACCAGACAGGCGGCACATTCTGCCAAAACGCGGTCGCCCGCATCAAAGCCAAAGCGGGCATTGACCTGAGCGATATCGTCGATTTTGATGGCGATCAAACCAGCCTTGCGCGCCACGCGACGCATTTCGCCAATGGCGTTGACCAGGGCGTGAATATCGCCCAAGCCGGTCACGGAATCGGTCGTATCTGCCAAGCTTCGGTTGATGATAATGCCCACATACATGCCGGGCTCGGTATCGGTGCCGTCCAAGCGGTAGCCCGTGCAGTCGCAAAGCACGTATTTTCCGGTGGCATCCATTACGCGATACTGCATGTAGTGGAAGTGCCACGTGCCGTTTATCACCATGTCGAGCTCGGCACGTACGTTGTCGCGGTCCTCGGGATGAACGCGGGCGAGCCACATGTCGAGTGAGTTAAAAGGGTGCTGGGAGGGCAGGTCAAAATCGCGCACGGCGTTAACCGACCATTGCGATTCTCCCGTATCGAGATTGAGGATAAACGGATAGCGCGTCTCGGAGCTCATGGAGATCGCTTGGAACACCCGGTCGTTGCAGGGAAGCTGATCGACGATTGGGCGTTGCGGCGCGTCATCGTCTTTCGGTTGCTGCACACGATGCATAAGCTTATAGCGATACATTTTGCGATCGGCATCCATCGTCATCTGGCGACGCGTGTCGCCAGCAAGTGGATCGACGCGCGAGCAGCCAAAGCTAAAGCTGCCGATCATGGGCGCCTTGCCACCTGAGCTCGCCTCGATCAGCCCGGCACGTACCTGCTCCAAGCGCTGCTCGAGTTCGGTCTCGTTTGCGGAGAGCGAGATAAGCACAAACTCGTCTCCACCGATACGGAACAGCATCTCATCGTGCTCCATGGTTTCGGAGAGCGTGCGGCAGATGCCCAGAATATAGCGATTGCCTTCGGCGTGGCCAAACCTATCATTGCAATGCTTGAGATGGTCGATGTCAATATAGGCGCAGGTGAAGGGATCGCCTTTGCGCCAGAGTTGCTCGACGTGACGGTCGAATCCGTTGCGGTTGCCCAAGTTGGTGAGCGGATCGATATAGGCGTTGCGCTCAAGCAGCTGGCGCTCTTGTTGCAGGATGGCATGCGTCTTTTGCAGTTGCTCACCAACGGCGCGTAGCTCAGCAGGCAGCGCGGCAACATCGAGTTCGGCGGTCGAGACGCCGTTCGCAAGTCGCTGAAGATAGGCAATAATCGATTGCTCGCCCAGGCGATATGACTCGTTCATGATGGATAACCTCCTTGGGCGGAACAACGGTTTGTATCATATCCCCAATTTGGTTTGAAGTGGGGATATAAGTTAGCCAATGGGGACAAATGCCCCCTTCGGCGGCGGCGTTTTGCGCGCGAGCGTATCAGTTGTTATTGCCGCCATCGAGCAATGCCTCAAAATTCTTCGCCGGCATGGGGCGGTAGTAGAGGAAGCCCTGAGCGTAGCGGGCGCCCATTTGTCGTAGCATGTTCGCCTGCTCATTTGTCTCGACGCCTTCAACCACGACGGGCAGATGGAGCGACTGCGCCATTTCGAGCATCGATGAAATGATTTGCGTGCTGCGGCCTTGATCGCGGTCGGTGGGCACAAAGGTGCGGTCGAGCTTGATGACGTCGACGTTGACGTTCTTGAGCATCGCGAGCGTGGACTGACCGGTGCCAAAATCGTCCATATAGGTCGAGAAGCCGCGGGTGTGCAGATCCGCGGTCAGCTTATCCACGGCCTCGGATTCTCCCGTATAAGCCGTCTCGGTGATCTCGATACGCATGAGCTCGGGCGGTAGGTTGTATTGGGCGGCGAGCGCCCCCATATGTTCGGCAACGTCGCAGGCAAGGATATCCACGCGCGACACATTAAGCGAGACCGGAACCACGCGAAGACGGCGATCGAGACGCTCGCGAAGCCATATGGCGACACCCTGCCAAATGTACTTGTCGAGTGTCACTACAAAGCCGCTTTCCTCGAGTGCGGGGATAAACGTTGCGGGCGAAATGAGAGAGCCGTCCTTGTCAATCCAGCGGGTGAGTGCTTCGGCGCCAATAATCTCGCCGGTTTCCATATCGACCTGGGGCTGAAGATAGTACGTGATGCGACCATTTGACAGCGCGTACTGGAATTCGGTCAGCGTGCGGTGGAACGCGACTTCGCGCTCGTACTCCGCGGGGCGGAAAATGGCAATGCGCTCCTTAAAGTCGTTTTTTGCGCGTCGATTGGTAAACATGGCCTTTGCCTGCGCATCGATGGTGATTTCCTCATTGGAGTCGATGGGGTAAACGCCCATGGACGGCCAAAAACCTACGCCGTCATCATGCCTGGCTACTGCCTCACGAACGCGATTGTAGATTTGATGGACGGTGATGTGCTTAAAGGGGATAAGTACACAAAAGTCATCTTGGCCCCAGTACCCTGCGACGCCCATATCGGCATTCTCGATGTCCTTGAGGACCGTGCCCACATCGGCGAGTACGCGGTCGCCCTCGGCCTGGCCGCGCCATTCATTAAACAGGCGCATGTGGCCCATGTCGACCGTGGCGATGCACCAGGTGCCGTTGCGCCTTGCCTCGAGAAATGCGTTGGCGCGCCGCATAAACTCGCTGGGTCGATAGAGGCCCGTGAGCGAGTCGATACGTTCGGCGATGGCGCTTTTGCGCTCCGCCTCGGGTATGGGGAGGCTGTCGTTGGGGACAAGCCCGCCGGCCGTGCGAAGGCGACGGTCGAGTTCGCCTAAAACGGCGGTCGCTTGATGGGTTAAGTGCTCGTAAAAGGCCGGGACGACAAGACAGATGGGAGTAATGGTGTCGCCTGCGATTCGAACAGGAGCGAAAACGGCCTCTTTAAGGTGGCGGGTCAGTTGCTCGAATGCCTCGTGGTCCAGGTCGTTGCTGAGCACGACGAACTGGACGCTTCGTGAACGGTAGACCCGGCTCCTGCCGCGGGTGATCGACAGCATGCGGCCTGCGTATTCGGCAAGCATGTTGTCGACAGCCTCGGCCCCGTAGAGCTCGTTGAGCTTTGTCGTGCCACGAACGCGCACCGCTATAAGCCCTGTCTCGCAACGATCGCGGCGGCAGGCGTCGATGGCGTTGGCCAGCATGCGCTGCGTTCCGAGACCTGTGGCGGCATCGACGGTTTCGGCAAGTGAGTGGTTGACGAGCTCGCCGACATAGAGCGAGGGGACATTTCCGTCGCCGTCGATACGAAACCCGCGAGCACGGCAAAGGACGTAGTCGCCGACGGCGTTGCGCACACGATACTGCATGACGCGACGGTGCTTGGTGCCGTTGTAGACTTGGTCGATGTCGTTGATGCAGGCCTCAAGGTCGTCGGGATGGACGCGCGTTTTCCAGTAATCGCGACAGTTGTCTATGTGCTCCGAGGGAAGGCCAAGATCGCGCAAGGCACCTTGTGACCAAAGGGTGCGATGTTTGTCCAAGTTCTCGATAAAGAAATAACGGCCCTCGTTGAGCATCGAAAAGGCGTCAAAAATACGATCGCTTATTTCGAAGTCGTCGGCGTGAACTTGCGTGATATTGCGTCGATCGAGGTGCATGGCATGACGTAGCTTGTAGTCGTACATGCGATGGTCGGCATCGAGCGTCATGCGATTGTAAGCTTCGCCCAGGGCAGGGTCGGCATGTGACACTCCGTAGCTAAACGAGCGGGGCATCTCGGAATCGTTGTTTTTGAGCAGAACCGTTCGGCAGTGTTTCAGACGTTCGGCGAGGTCGTCCTCGGTTGCAATCGTAGATAGGATGGCAAACTCGTCGCCGCCTATGCGAAACGCCGCTTCGCCCACCTTCATATACAGCTTAA
>CAJMSL010000014.1 GCA_905216045.1 uncultured bacterium | reverse complement strand
AGAGTCGCGAGAATAGAGGTCCAGGACCTCCTTGACCGTGGCGATGATGGCCTCGGCGGTGGCGCTGGCAAAGAAGTACTCCTGGAAGTGCTCGCCGGCAAGTGCGCCCTTCACCAGGTCCTGATCGATCTCGCCCAGGACGTCGACGAGTGGACGCATGGTCACAGCGCGCACGCCGTCGAGGATCTTCTTGTTGCGCTGCTCGGGCTCAACGCGCTCGGCAGGATAGCCGTTGCCCGAACCAAAGCCAAAGAGCTTCTCGAAGGTGTACTCGAGGTTGAGCTCCTGGCCCCAGCCGTTCTTGAGGGCGAAGGGCATGGCGACGGCGTTGCCATCGTTGACCTGGGCAAAGGTGTAGGCGTCGAGCGGGTCGGCAACGTGGCCGCACAGCACGCCGGGGAAGGAGTTACAGGCGAGCATGGCGCCCTCGCCGGTGCCGCAGCCGGTTACGACGTAGTCGGCAGCACCGGAGTTCAGCAGCACGGCGGCAAGGATGCCGTTCTGCACGTAGGTGAGGGGCGTGGAGTCGGCGTCGGCATACATACCATAGTTAAAGACGGTGTGCCCCATGGGCTCGACGACCTTCTTAAGCGCAGCCTCGATCATAGGGTTCTTGGAGTTCTGAGAGTTCTCATTGATCAGAGCGATCTTCATTGCGAATTACCTTTCTATTTCTAACTTGCGGTGAAATACGGACTGTTTTGCCTGATAGAAGCCAAAGCCAATCCTTATCTCACCGCAACTCAAATGAAAAACGAGTGGATGAAACCTGATGTGGGCAGTTGCGGCGACGCTTATTGAGGCTGCTTTCCAATGTATGCGAGAATGCCGCCGTCGACGTAGAGGATGTGACCGTTGACGAAGTTCGATGCATCGGAAGCCAAGAACACGGCGGGGCCCTTCAGGTCCTCGGGCGTGCCCCAACGGGCGGCCGGCGTCTTGGCAATGATGAACTGGTCAAACGGGTGGCGGCTGCCGTCGGGCTGCGTCTCGCGCAGCGGGGCGGGTTGCGGCGTGGCGATGTAGCCGGGCCCAATGCCGTTGCACTGGATATTGGCCTCGCCAAACTCCGAGCAGATGTTCTTGGTGAGCATCTTGAGTCCGCCCTTGGCGGCGGCATAGCCGGCGATGGTCTCGCGGCCCAGCTCGCTCATCATCGAGCAGATGTTGATGATCTTGCCATGACCCTTGGCGATCATGCCGGGCAGGCAGGCTTTGGACACGATAAACGGTGCGTTGAGGTCAATATCGACGACGCGGCGGAAGTCCTCGGCGCTCATGTCGAGCATCGGGGTGCGCTGGATGACGCCAGCGTTGTTGACCAGGATGTCGGGCGTGGTGCCAAAGTCGGCCTCGATCTTGGCGATGAGCTCGGCGACGACGGCCTCGTCGGTGACATCGGCAACATAGCCGTGAGCGTCAAAGCCCAGTTCACGGTAGTGCTTCTCGGCCTCGGCGACTTTGTCGGCGTGACGGGCGTTAAAGGCGATTTTGGCGCCGGCCTCTCCGAGCGCCTCGGCAATGGCCATGCCAATGCCGTAGGTGGCGCCGGTCACGAGCGCGACCTTGCCATCCAGGCGGAAGCTGTCCATAAGATCAGACATAGTGATCCTTTCAAAAGAAACGTTCATCTATATAAGTCTTGCTTTTCATACAAGGTCAGTATAGGAGAAGAGGAGGATTTAAAAATCAGATTCTCCTAAAATCAGGTGAACGTTCACTTTTAAAAGGTAAACGGTGATCTCGCCCTTGCCGCGCGGACGTTTATTCGCTCTGTTCCTGCGTGCCCTCTGCGATCATGTTGCGGTTATACACCAGATGCAAATACATCGCATCGTGCGCTGCGGTGGGATTGCGCGCGGCGATGGCGTCGGCCACATCGCGGTGCGTGCGGATAGTTTCCTCGACGAGCTTTTTGCCGGTCACGTCGATAAAGAGGGGGACGGATGCCTTGAGCACGCCCATCAGGCGGGGAACGACGAGGTTTCCGGAGCTCTCGGCAATGGCATTGTGGAACGCGGTGTCGGCGGCGGAGTAATCCTCACCGGCCTCGGCCAGGCGCTCGGATTCGTCGCAGAGCTCTTTGATACAGACGACCTGGTCGTTGGTTGCGTGCTCGGCCGCCATGCGTGCCATCTGCGGCGGCGCCACGGCCCTCTCGCACGTCAACGATGCCGGTTTTTGGATGTGCTCCTCGTTCCTGGAGATTGACGAGAAGACCACCCTCAAGTCCTGGACCGTTATGGAGACGCTCATCGGCCTTTCGGGTCTTGCCTGCGCCCTGGTGATTTCGTTCTTCGCCTAGTTCGCGTAGCTAAGCATCTTTTGCCGAGCGCATCGCTCGGTGCCCATTTACACCTGATTCATTAACCAACGATTGGTACAACCGTTCAAATCAAAAGAGGAGAGCATCATGGACGAGAAGACCAAGGCACAGATTCAGCAGGAGGCAGCCGACCTGGTTGCCAAGCTGCAGCCGCGTTCCGGCAAGTTTCGCACCATCAGCCCCGAGATGGACCCGCTGCGTCTGGGCTCCGGCTGGACGATCGAGGATCTGGACAAGCCACAGGTCATTATCGAGTCGACGTTTGGCGACTCGCACCCGGGTTCTGCTGGCCTGTTTGAGCTGGTCGAGGAGGTTCGTGCTGGCGTTGCCGAGGCTGGCGGTCACGGTGCCCGTTACTTCTGCACCGATATCTGCGATGGCGAGGCACAGGGCCACGACGGCATCAACTACTCGCTGCCCAGCCGCGACATGATCGCCAACATGATCGAGATCCATGCCAAGGCCACCCCGTTCGACGCCGGTGTCTTTGTCGCCAGCTGCGATAAGGGCCTGCCTGCGAACCTCATGGCCATGGGCCGCATCAACATCCCCTCCATCGTCGTTACCGGCGGTGTCATGGATGCCGGTCCCGATTTGTTGACCCTGGAACAGCTCGGCGCGATTTCTGCCCGCTACGAGCGCGGCGAGATCTCCCGCGAGGAGCTTGAGTTTGCCAAGCACAACGCATGCCCCAGCTGCGGTGCCTGCTCGTTTATGGGCACCGCGTCGACCATGCAGGTTACCGCCGAGGCCCTGGGCCTTATGCTCCCCGGCACGGCCCTGCTGCCCGCAACCAGCTCCGATCTGCGTGAGTTTGCGCGCGAGGCCGGCCGTCAGTCCGTGTGGCTCTCCGAACACAACCTGTGCCCGCGCGACATCGTGACCAAGGAGTCCTTCGAGAACCTCATTATGGTCCACGGTGCCATTTCGGGCTCCACCAACTCGCTGCTGCATATCCCCGCGATTGCCCGCGAGTTTGGCATCGAGATGTCCGCCGACGACTTCGATCGCCTGCACCGTGGCGCCCACTACCTGCTCAACGTTCGCCCCGCAGGTGAGTGGCCGGCGCAGTTCTTCTACTATGCGGGTGGCGTGCCGCGCATCATGGAGGAGATCAAGTCGATGCTTCACCTCGACGTTATGACCGTCACCGGCAAGACCCTCGGCGAAAACCTCGAGGACCTTAAGAACAACGGCTACTACGAGAAGTGCGGCCGCTACTTGGAGAAGTGGAACCTCAAGCGCGAAGACATTATTCGCCCGTTTGACCAGGCTTTTGGTACCGACGGCTCTATCGCCATCCTCCACGGCAACCTTGCCCCCGAGGGTGCCGTCGTCAAACACACGGTTGTTCCGCGCGAGATGTTCCGGGCCACGCTTAAGGCTCGCCCGTTCGATTGTGAGGAGGACGCTATCCACGCCGTCCTGACGCACGAGATCAAGCCCGGCGATGCCGTCATCATTCGTTATGAGGGCCCCAAGGGCTCCGGCATGCCCGAGATGTTCTACACCACCGAGGCTATCGCCAGCGACCCCGAGCTGGGCGCAAGCATTGCCCTGATCACTGACGGCCGCTTCTCCGGCGCCTCCAAGGGCCCGGCTATCGGTCATGTTTCGCCCGAGGCTGCCGTGGGCGGCCCGATTGCCCTGATCGAGGAAGGCGACCTGATCCGAATCAACATCCCCGAGCGCTCGCTGTCCATCGTGGGCATCGCCGGCAAGGAGATGGAGCCGGCCGAGGTCGACGCCGTCCTGGCCGAGCGCCGAGCCGCTTGGAAGCCCAAGGCTAATCGTTACACCTCCGGCACGCTCAAGTTCTTTACCGAGCATGCAGTTTCCGCCATTCAGGGTGGCTACATGGAGTAGCGCACGTACGCATCGAATTTCTCCTCTCATAGATGTGCGGCACAAAGAGCCCCGAGTTCATATGCCACGTCACCGGGGCGCGTTGTTCAGCGCCGCCGGGGCGCTCCACTCAAACGACAAGAGACGTCTTACGCAAGCGCCCGCGTCCGTGGATAAAACCACGGGCGTGGGCGCTTCACTTTATTCCCAGCCGCTTTATTCCCAGCCCTTCCACACGTCAGGCTCGTAGCCAACGGTTGCCTGGCGGCCGTTGCGAACGATGGGCTCACGAAGAATCTGCTGGTTATCGAGCACCTTTTCGAACTTCTGGTCGGCAGCAAGATACTGTACGAGCGCAACCGTGTCGGCATCTTTCGCCTTTGGATCGATCACAGCGTCGATCCCGCCGACGGCGCGCGCCACGCTTTCGAGCTCGCCTTCGCTCAATTCTCGTCCGTCCATGATACGACAAGGGAGCCGAGCAAAAACAGAGCAGGCGGAGATGGAGGAGGACGGCGACCGACCGTCGGCAAGAGTCGGCCGGATCGGACTGGCGCCCAGCGCGCGCCGGCGACACGCTCGCAGCTGCACACATAGCCGATGTACAAGCTCGCCGCGGCGTTCCCTCGCCCCGCGGTGTGGCGATAGAGAAGCACGCCACCCGTCAACGATGGCGCCTCGGTGAAGAAAATCAACGTCTGGGTTACATCCCTTGAAAGGGGCGAAGACGGCTGCTAGTATACCTCCCCGCTATGAAGGATTTGACCAAAGCATACATCGCAATTCGGCGGCCCCTGGTATACGGGGCCTCTCCTGTTGTTCCCCAAGTGCGCTCTGAGCAGCCGCTTTCTTCCTGTCGTATCTGATGCACGCATAGCACGTGCATGTTATTTCGCCCGTGGGCCGGCGCGCCTTCGGCGAAGAATCGAATAGATACGAAGGAAGCTTATGTCTGATAATTGTACGGTCGCGCCCGCCAATGGGCGCATTACCGGTACCCAGATCCGCATCGTCGCGGTCGTCGTCCTGGGTGCCTTCTTGGCGCTACTGAACCAAACGGTGATGTCGCCTGCGCTGCCGGTCATCATGTCCGATTTCGCCATCGATGCCTCGACTGCCCAGTGGATCATGTCCATATACCCGCTGGTGAGCGGCATCATGGTCCCCGTTTCGGCGTTCCTTATCGACAAGTTCAGCACCCGCGCGCTATTCTTCGGGGCGACGCTGGTGTTCGCGCTGGGCACGCTGCTGTGCGCCGCAGCCCCTGATTTCCTGTTCCTCATCATCGGTCGCGTGTTGCAAGCGGCGGGCTCAGGCGTGCTCATGCCGCTTGTCTCGGTGGTTCCCATGCTGGTGTTCCCCGTCGAGAAACGAGGAACGGCTATGGGCATGGCGGGCATCGTCATGTCGGCGGGTCCCGCGGTCGGCCCCGTCGTAGGCGGCGCGGTGATCGACACGTACGGCTGGCGCACCATGATCGGCGCCATCGTCCCCCTCGCAATTCTCGTGCTGGTGCTGGGCGTGTTCATGCTGAAAAACGTGGGCGAGCTGAAGAACCCCAAGCTCGACCTGCCCTCGGTCGTCCTCTCCACCATCGCCTTCGGCGGACTTCTCTACGGGTTCTCGAGCGCCTCGTCGATGGGTTGGGGCAACCCCGTGGTGCTCGGCTCGATCGTCGCGGGTGTCGTGTGCTTGGTGCTGTTCGTCGTACGCCAGGGCAAAATCGAGGACCCGCTGCTTCAACTGGGCACGCTCAAGACGCGCGAGTTCCGCGTGGCCGCCATCATCGTCACGCTCATCAACGCCGCATGCCTGGTCACCAACACGCTGTTGCCGTTGCTGCTGCAAACCTCGCTTGGCGCTTCGGCCTTCGAAACCGGCATGGCCATGCTTCCCGCCGCGGCGGTGGGCATCATCATCAGCCCTATCTCCGGCGTGGTGTTCGACAAGTTCGGTCCGCGTGCCATCTCGATCGTCGGCCTGGCCCTCATGACCGGCGCCCTGTTCCTGCTCTCGCTTTCGACGGTAAACACGCCCATCTTGGTGGTTGCGCTGTTCTGCATGCTGCAGTCCGCCGGCCAGTCGCTCGCGAACATGCCGGTAAACACATGGGGTGTCAATGCCTTGAAAAATGACATGATCGCCCACGGCAACGCCATCGCGAACACCGGCCGCCAGGTCGCCGGCGGTTTGTGCACGGCGCTCATCATCACGGTCATGACAAGCGTCACCGCGTCGGCCGGCGTCGATGCGAGCACCCAAGTAGCCACCGCCGTGGGCGCGGGCGTCGCTTACAAGGTGTGCGCGGCAATCGGCCTCGTTTCCCTTATCTGCGCCATATTCAGCGTGCGCACCAAGAAAACCGCACCGAAAACGAAGGAGGCATAAGCGATGTCCGAGATTCTGTCCGAGCGCATCCCGCTCGAGCTCGAGGGGACGCCCGTTTCGAGCATCATGATTGAAGAGCCGTTCACCTGCACGCAGGATTGCACGATTTCCGACGTGGTGCGCATGCTCGCCGAAAACGAGGTGAGCAGCATGCCCGTAATCGATGAGCGCAACCAGGTGGTCGGGTTCATCTCCGACGGCGATGTCATGGGAGCCATCGCGCAGCATCGCGCTCACACCATCTTCACGGGCGGCGACGCGTCCATGCTGTACTTCGACGATCAGAGCCTTGAGCAGCGCATCGAAGACCTGAAGGATCGCTGCGTCATGGATTTCGCGACGCGCCAGGTAGTGTGTGCCCGTCCCGAGCAGAGCATCGCCCGCGTCGCCGCGCTGCTGGCGAAGAAGAAGTTCAAGAAGCTTCCTGTGGTTGATGACGAGGGCAAACTCGTGGGGGTCATCCGCCGCTCCGCCATCACCAAATACATCTTCGGCATCCTTTTCCAATAGGGGCAGGTCGCACTTGAGGCGAACATCTCGAGGCATCGAGCCAGCAACTGGACCAGACAACCTTGACACGCACGCGCTTTCCCTCGATGCTTCGGTAAGAGGAGCTGCGAAAATCGCAGCACGGGTGATCGGCGCCGCGCCCCCGAAGGCAAAAGCGAACACGGGAGCGATACGATGGGAAAAGTCCTGGACGAAGATTTGGTTTATGAGATTCTCTCCGTCGTGGCAGAGATTCCGGCGGGATGCGTCGCCTCGTACGGTCAGATAGCGCGCCTCATCGGCAGGGAGAAAAACTCTCGCCTGGTCGGAGCGGTGCTGAGCGAGGCGGATCGCTACGGCGATTATCCCTGCCACCGCGTCGTCAACCACGCGGGACGCCTCGCGCCAAACTTCCCCGACCAGCGAGCACTACTGACGGAGGAAGGATTCGCCTTCCGAGACAACGGCTGCGTCGACATGAAAAAGCACCAGTGGAACGAGTAGCCAGGCAGCGTAGCGTCGAAAGGAGCGACGCCACGGGGAACGACCTGCGCCCCGCCGCCGGACAACCTATGGCAAAGTGACACGTCCCACAAAGAGCGGCGCACCAGTACGAGACACGACCGCGACGTAAAAAGACCCTATGATACTCGTAAGCATCTATCTGATTGCCCGCCTCGAGGTACCCAAAGAACGAGAGATGCCGAAACCCCTAGACAAAGAAAAAGGTCGGGAGCTTTTATGCTTCCGACCTGAAGTTTCATGGTCGCGGGGGGCGGATTTGAACCACCGACCTTCGGGTTATGAGGTCGCTACGACGTTGTTTCATTCAGACATTTCGACCCAAATTGAAGTCAATATAACTCCAGGTCATTTGATGTTTTCATAGATTTACGAAAGAAAAGTACGCGGAATAATTCGACCCAAATTCGACCCACAACGAGCTTGAAAGCGGTCAGGCGGAGCATTACCCTTGGTGGTGACCCCACGCAGGGCCCACCACCAAGGGTAATGCCCACCCGCCCCAGCCCTTTGCGCCATTCCGCGCAACCGAGCGCGATTCTCAGGCACTTCAGGCAAGGAACACGATGAACGACCGACCTCTCGTCATAGGCAAAGGAACGAAGCAACGCCGCGACAAATACACGTGGCGCTACCGTCACAGCCTCGGCAAGGATCCGGTCACGGGCAAATACCGCTATTCGCCGTGGCAGACCATACATACCACCAAAAGCCGAGAGGTCGACGCCGCACTCGAAGCCTACAAGGCAGAACTCAACAGCGGCACCTACGTCCAAAAATCGAGGGGCACCGTCGGCTCGTACGCAAAAAAGTTCCACGACAACCGCGAAGGAACCATCACGCCGCTCGCCTACTCGACATCCTACTCAATCGAGAACCGGACGCGCACATCACATGCGTGATGCTCATGCTCGACACCGACATGAGAAGGGCGGAAGCCCTCGGGATGACGTGGTCCGATGTCTCCGTCGAGAACAGAAGCATCCTCATTGAGCAGCAGTTCGCGGCCGATCGAAGCGTTCGCTCGCCCAAAAGCAAGAAAAGCGTGCGGAGGATCTCGATAAGCGAGACGCTGACGTCGTATCTCGAATTCTGGAAAAAGGAGCAGGCCCGCGAAATGGAAGCCTTCGGCCTGGAACAAGTCAAAGGCACTCCGCTCGTCCACTCATTCGAACGAACGAAAGACAGGCATCCCCAAGTCAACTTCATGGACCTGAATGGGTTTTCGCGCTGGTTCAGAAACTTCAGCGTCGAGAACGGGTTCGGCAAGTTCGAAGGCGTTCGAACATACCATTATGTGAAGGAAACTGTCGACGGGGAAACGATTTCGAAGCGTTATGAGCATAAAGAGTGGCTCGAATTGAGGGATTACCTCAGGAAGCATCCCAAGGTTCGCGAGGCGAGGCATATCAGCACATATGAGAGCGAGCACCTTCCTTACGGATATTCGGGCCTATCGAGCCACACTGCTACTGCCGCTACTGCCCGCCAGCTTCCGAACCAGCGGGCGGTAGCAGCACCCCGAACATCTCGCCGACAGCGCAGAGAGTCGTCGACCTGGCGGCCAAGGCCGACATCGAGGACGTGATGCTGTGCGACCTGCCCGGCGTCCTGTCCTTCCTAGGGCTGCCACCTGAGACGGAGATGCCGCCGGGCAACAAGGGGAAGACGAAGCTCAAGAAGCTCTACAGGAAGGTGGCGCCGAACAAGGCATACCACTCCGGCGAGCGCGCCAAGGATTTGATCTCGCACCTCGACATGGCAGAGATCAGGGCATCGGCGCCCGTCCAAGAATTGGGATGCAGTTCAATACGAGCTCGGGGCCTTTTTCGTCTAGATTGGGGACGCATAGCCGGACGAAAACAATTTGCGTCTGGTAATAAGCGCACGAAAGCGCAATTTTCGTCTTAATTCCGGATGCAAATCAAGACGAAAACCGTTTACGTCTGCTTTAAATCCGTACGAAAACGGTTTTCGTCTTGCAGGGCAGTTGCCGTTTCTACAGTTCAACTTCCAGTTCGGCTTTGTGCTCGTAGAGGTAGTCGCGCATGTAGGGGATGGCAAATGAGACCTTGCCGTACGAGGGAGCCTCGATAATCGATTCTCTTAACAGGCGGCTGCGGACGGAACTCACCTGTTGAGGCGTTTTGTTTAGGGCATCGGCAACCATGCTGGTCGAGCTCGTCTGCCCCAAAGACGCCATGCTCAGCAGATAAGCGATGCACGTGGGCGGAATGCGCTGCAGCGCGGGCTCAATCACCATGGCGCAGAAGCGTTCGCGTGCCGTTGCAATGCCACGCTCGGCTTCTTCTTCTCCAATAATCGTTGTATGTGCGCGTCTTGCCAACTGCCATGCGTAGTATCCAACGAGTTGGATCATGAAAGGATAGCCCTGCGTTGCCTCGGCAAGTTGGCCGGCAATACCTGGCTGCAACTCCATGCCAGACGCTTCAATGGTATCCTCGAGGGAGTACGACACTTCGGTTACTGCCACAGCCTTCAGATCAAAGGGGAGGGCGCGGCGCAAAAACGCAAGTGTCTTTCCGTTGATGATGCTTTCAATCATCGAAGGCAGCCCAGCAAAAACAAAGGCGATATCAAGGTCTTCGCCGATAACCTGCTGAATCGCAATGGAGAACGTTCGGACCTCATCGAGCTCTGCGTCTTGAACCTCGTCGAGAGTGATGAGCAGGCCATTTCCATTCTTGGATATTGTCTGTCTCATGGCGTCGCGTAGCGATGGGCCGATTCGCTCAATATCTATGCTGCCGATGGATATGCCAGCTACGGTGGGCTCAAATCTGGCGTGTTTGGCCTGGAATTTGGGCTGCAGCTGTTCGAGAATGCGCTGGCAAAGTCCCTCGGTTGCGACCTCTTTTATGACCGTCCAGCCACGGCTTTGCGCCAAACGTGAGCACTCGTCAAGGAGGACCGTCTTGCCCGTTCCACGGACGCCGGCTATGCGCATTAGGCGCCCAGGGGCACCAGGCCCGTTGGTGAGGCCTTCACTGAATTCTTCAAGTACATCTTCGCGGCCGATAATCGTGGGAGGTGTTTTACCTGCTGTAGGCTTAAAAGGGTTTGTTTGCATGAGAGCCGCCTTTGCTCAAGATATAGCAAAGTATAGCAAAGTATAGCAAAGTATAGTGAGATATAGCAACGTATAGCGCTGTTCGCGGGTTCTTACGGTGGTGCTATTTTCCGAATGCCGCGCGGATAAAGCGCTGGGCGAACAGCTTGTTGGCGACGTTGATGACATGGCCCAGGAACAGTGCCGAGATGGCGGGCGTGACGCCAAAGCCGCCCAGGTTGTACATAAAGATCAGCGACAACGCGAGCGAGGCGGCGACATGTGAGCAGTCAAACACGACTTTTTCGTCACCAAAGCGGCGTTTAAGCTTTTCGGCAATGACTTGCACCAAGCCGTCGGGCGCGTTGGGGACAACGCCCATGTTGACGACGAGACTTACGCCAAATGCGGTGACAGCGAGGGAGAGCAGCATGGTCGCAATCTGTGTGGGGAGTGCCGTGGGATGCAGTGGGTTGACCGCCATGAAGAGGTCGGTCAAGCCGCCAATCAGCGTTGAGAAGAACAACTCGAGCAGGATGCGCGGCTGGAACTCGCTTCGCAAGATGGCTAATTGCGCCACGATGTAGGCGACGTAGGTTGCGGTGATCCAAAAGCCGAGCGTCTTGCCAGTGAGCATGGATAGGGTTGTGGCAAAGCACGTGAGCGCGGCGACGCCCAGGCCGGATGCCGTCTGGAGACTCATACCGAGTGCCAGTACTGCAACGCCCACCAGATACATCAGCATTCTGATGACGGTATGGCACCAGTCGATGTTCTCGCCATGCATGATGATGAGCGGTCGCATGTTGCTACCCGTCCTTTCGGTTGTGTGAAAAAGCTGACCCGGGCCGGCAAAAGAGGGTTATCGGAGGCACTGCTGCAAAAGCAGAAAAGCCGGCCCCACGGTCAGTCGTCTAGGAAGTGTCTCGCTGTGCCGGAATGGGACTAAAGGTCCAACGAGACGGGAAGAAAGCAAATGGCATTGCGTGGGCGATAAGATGCCAAGATGGTAGGGTGCGTCTTAGCATCATATTGCCCATGCTCAACGAAATCGGTTTCGTTTGAGCCTAAGTATACGACGGGATTTTATTTGCGAAGAGAAAAACAATAAAAAGGTGAACGTTCACCTAATTGCAACAACTCGTTGGCTGTAGTTGCGGTGGAATAGTTCCTGTTTTTGCTGCTGAAGGCCTTGAACAGGAACTATTCCACCGCAACTTATGAGGGGGCGGGGGATGCGATAGTATTACGTGGTGAAATTCGACAAACCGTGAGCTTCATCCGAGGGCTTTATGGAACAGCACCAGCATTATCAGAGCCTGCAAGACCAGGCGTACAACGCATTGCGCTCCAAGATCATCTATGCCGAGCTCAAGCCCGGCACGCGCCTTTCGGCGATTGGTCTGGAAAAGGAGACGGGAATCGGGCGCACGCCCATTCGCGAGTCCTTTGTGCGCCTGCGTGAGCAGGAGCTGGTGGAAACGCGTCCCAAAAGCGGCACCTATGTCTCAAAAATCAGCATGGAGCGCGCCGAAAACGCCTGCTTTTTGCGCGAGAAGCTCGAGAGAAGCGTGCTTATTAAATGCTGTTCGGCTGCTACGCCCGAGCAAAAGCAGCGGCTCGAGCAGATTCTTGCCGAGTCCGAGTCGCTCGACCATAGCGAAACGCGTCGCTTTTTCGATCTGGACAACCTGTTCCATGAGACGTGTTTTGAGATTGCCGGCCGTCACATGTTGTGGGATTGGATGAAGAGCGTCAACACACATTTTGAGCGGTATAACTGGCTGCGTATGGTGTCGCAGGATCTGGATTGGGAGCCGATTCGTCGGCAGCATCGCCGGATTCTCGAGGCCATTAAGAGGGGCGATACCGACGCGGCGAGCTATCTGGCAGAGACACACTTGCACCTGATGCCCGAGGAGCAGGGCCCGGTTATCGCCTTACATCCCGACTATTTTGAGCTGTCCAAAGACTCGTTCATCTAATCAATCCCCATATAAGTTGCGGTGAAATAGGGACTGTTTTGCGGCCTAGGTGGCGCAAACAGTCCCTATTTCACCGCAACTGCGTTGGGGCGTAACCGGGGCACAAAGCTGCGGCGCCGCTTGGAGGAAAAGACCGGAAGCAAGGGTCCATTCCTCCAGACGGCACCGCAGCTGTTTTGGTGGCTCGGCTTTTGTCGAAGTGGCTTAGTTGAGCGCGACGGCCAGCCGAGTAGGCAAAGCGGCTTGGAGGCGTGTCGCTTCCGTCACGTTCTATCAGCATACAAGACGGTTTTGGTTCTTGTTCGTGACGGAAACGGCGCGCTTCCGAGCCGCTTTAAAAGAAAGGGGGCGAGGTCTAGGGCACGCCCCCTTTCACGATAGAGAGCTAAACCTAGCCGCGGACCTTCTTGACGACGTCCATGGCCTCGCGGGCGATCTGCTCGACTTTGGAGAAGTCGCCGTCGGCAAACAGGGCCGGCTTGACCATCCAGGTGCCACCGCAGGCGATGATGGCGGAGGAGCTCAGGTACTCCTCGACGTTGGCGGTGCTCACGCCGCCGGTAGGCATAAAGCGGTGACCGACAAACGGAGCGGCGAGGGCCTTGATGGTGTTCAGGCCGCCATACTGGGACGCGGGGAAGAACTTGGTGACCTTGAGGCCCAGGTTCTCGGCTGCGGTGACCTCGGAGGGGGTCACGGTGCCGGGAAGGACGGGCAGGTCGATGTCGATGCAGTGCTTCACGACGTCCTCGTTGTAACCCGGGGAGACGATGAACTTGGAACCGGCGGCGCGGGCCTGCTCAACCTGCTCGACGGTCAGGACAGTGCCGGCGCCAACGCACATCTCGGGCTCGGCCTCGGCCATAGCGGCGATGCACTCGGCGGCGCAGGCGGTGCGGAAGGTGACCTCGGCGGACTTCATGCCAGCTGCCATAAGAGCGTGGGCGAGCGGGGCGGCGTCCTCGACCTTGTCGAGCACAACGACCGGCACGATGCCCAGGGACTCAAGCGTGGTGTAGAACTGATCGAACATGATGTTCCTTTCGATGCGTGGCGCGCATGGGCGCGTGATTACCAAATGTGCTGGTCAGGAGCCGATTTTGGATTGGTTATCGGAGGCACTGCTTGGGGTTCAAGCAATTCCAAAACCGGCTGCTCGACCAGTCATGTAGGGAATGCCAGACAAAACCGGAATGGGACTGGTGGTTTTGCCCGGCCGGAGGAATCGGGGAGCGGGCCGCAGGGGTATGGGATTGGAAAGCTGCGGCCCGCGGAATGGAGACGGACTAGCGCGCGACGCGGGTGCCACCGTCGGCGGCGGATGCCACGGATGCGATCTCGCCTGCGGTCACCAAGTTGGAATCGCCCTTGATGGTGAGCTTGAGGATCGAGGCTGCAATCGCATAGTTGACGGCGTCCTGCGGGTCAAAGTCGTTGATGAGGGCATGGACGAGGCCGGCGTTGAAAGCGTCGCCGGCGGCAACGCCCTCGAGCACGTGTACGTCGTGAGCAGGGGAGAACCAGTGCTCGCCACTCTCGGCGTCAAAGAGCATGCCCATCCAGATGGAGCGCTCGACGCAGGAGATGTTGCGGACGACCGAGGCGACCTTCTTGCAGCCGTACTCGGCGCAGATCTGGCGGGCCATCTCGACGTAGGTGTCGCGCTCCTCGATGCCGTGGGCAAGGGAACCGGAGACGCAGGTCATGCCGAGGCCGGCAGGCGCATCCTCGTCGTTGGCGATGCAGATGTCGACGAGCGGCAGGAGTTCCTTCATGGTGGCCTGCGATTTCTCGGGCGACCACATCTTGCCGCGATAGTTCACGTCGCACACGGTGGTGATGCCCTTGGCGCGGCAGACGGCGAGCGCCTCCTTGCAGGCGGCGGCCATCTCATCGGAGACGGCGGGGGTCACGCCGGAGAAGTAGAAGACATCGATGCCCTTGAGGATCTCGTCCCAGTCAAAAACATCGCGCTTGGCCATGTTGATGGCAGAGAACTTGCGGTCGTAGACGCAGCCGTTGCCGCGCTGCGAGGCGCCGACCTCAAACACATAGGAGCCAAGACGGTCGCCCTGACGCACGACGCGCGTTGTGTCGACGCCGTAGGCCTTCAATGAACGCAGGGCGCACTCGCCCAGACGGTTGGCCGGGACAACGGAGACGTAAGCGGCCTTGTCGCCCTGGTAGGCCAGGGAAAGCGCAGTGTTGGCCTCGGCGCCGCCGTAGCGGACGTCAAACTCGGTTGCCTGCTCAATACGCAGGTGGTCTTTGGGTGAGAGTCTCATCATGATCTCGCCGAAGGTAAGAACCGTTTTACCCATGGTCGCGCAGCTCCTTTTACTCGTGCGTACTCCTTTGATATGGCGTTGGCACGCAGGTGCCAAGACGGTAGGGTGCGTCTTTGCACCGGCGTGCCAACGCTTGCCGAAATCGGTTTACGAAATCGGTTTCGTTTCGAGTTGTAGTATACTCACCTACAGCGTTTTGCAACCGAGATTTTTAAAAAATGCCTAAAATGGCTCAGACTGCCGACATTGGGAAACGGGGTGCGCTATGGCGCAGATGAGAATCAAGGACATTGCCGCCGCGGCGGGCGTGAGTCCGGCCACGGTCTCGCGCTACCTCAACACCCGCCCCGGGCAAATGACCGAGGAGCCCCGTGCTCGCATCGCGGCAGTTATCGAGCGCACCGGCTATCGCCCACGTGCCGCCGCGCGCAATCTGCGCAGCTCGCGTACGAACCTCATCGGTGTGATTCTGGCTGACATCGCCAACCCGTTCTCGAGCGCCATGCTTGAGGGCCTTTCCGCCAGCGCCGCGGCGCGCGGCTGCTCGCTCATGACGGCCATTAGCGGCAACGACCCCGCTAAGGAAGCGGAGTCGCTCACCAGACTTATCGATGCCGGCGTGGACGGCCTGGTCGTCAACACCTGCGGAGGCAATGACGAGGCGATCGCCGCGGCAGCGGGACGTCTGCCCGTCGTGCTGCTCGACCGCGACGTTGCCGACGGCGGTGTTGACCTGGTGACATCTAACAACCGTGAGCTGGTCGCCGGCTTGGTAGACGCCTTGGCAGCTGCGGGCAGCGAGCGTCTGTGCCTGCTCACCGAGGCAAGTGACGATAGCCCCGTGCGTCGAGAGCGCGCCGAGGCCTTTGCCGACGAGCTTTCGCGCCGCGGCCTTGCGGGCGAGGTCGTCACCCTGGCCGACGGTGGCGCCACGGGCGTTGGCCGTTTGGACAAGACCATCCGCGACTACGCGGGCAAAAGGCTCGGCCTTATCGCCGTCAACGGCCTGGTTTTCCTGCGTCTGACCGAGGCGCTGGCGCAGCTTGGTCCCTCGCTGCCGGCGGGGCTCAAGATCGCGACGTTTGACGACTACCCCTGGAACCATGTGCTCTTTGGCGGCGGCACCACGGCCGCGCAGGACACCCTCACCATTGCCGAGCGCGTAGTCGAGCGCCTTTCCGAGCGCATCGACGTCGTTACCACCACCGTGGGCGAGGCCGCAAAGCTGGCGCCCAAACGCATCGAGATCCCCGGCCACATCGAACACCGCGCATCGACCTCGCGCTAACCATTCGTTCGCAACTGCCTGTTCACACACGTTTTTTGAGCGCTTGATACGCTTTAACCCTGCGGAAACATTTTTCTGCGATAGTATCTGCGATATAGACCAGTCGAAACCCGCCCGAAAGAAAGGGGAGCGACATGAACCAGCAGAACATCGATTACGTACTCCGCTCCGTAGAGCAGCGTGACATCCGCTTTGTGCGTCTGTGGTTTGTCGACATTCTCGGCCGCCTCAAGAACTTTGCCATTAGCCCCGAGGACCTCGAGGTCGCTTTTGAGGAGGGTATTGGCTTTGACGGCTCTGCCATCGAGGGCTTTGCCACGCCCGAGGAAGCCGACATGCTGGCGTTCCCCGATGCTTCTACCTTCCAGATTCTGCCGTGGCGCCCGAGCCATAACGGCGTCGCCCGCGTGTTCTGCGACGTGTGCACTCCCGATTGCAAGCCCTTTGCCGGCGACCCGCGCGATGCCCTGCGCCGCATGTTCCGCAAGGCCGAGAAGGCCGGCTATCTGCTCAACGTGGGCGCCGAGCTGGAGTATTACTACTTCCCCGACGAGCACACGCCCGAGCCGCTCGACAACGTTGGCTACTTCGATCTTTCGGTGAGCGATGCCGCTCGCGACCTGCGTCGCAACACGGGCCTCTCGCTCGAGAAGATGCCCGTGCCCGTGGAGTACACCTTCCACGCCGCCGGCCGCTCGCAGCACGGCATGCGCCTGCGCCACGCCGAGGCCCTGAGCATGTCCGACGCCATCACCACGGCCAAACTCATCATTAAGCAGCAGGCTTACGAGAGCGGGTGCCACGCCTCCTTTATGCCCAAGCCGTTGGCGGGCGAGGACGGCAGCGCTATGTTCCTGTGTCAGTCGCTGTTCGACCACGACGGCAACAACGTCTTTTGGGGCGAGGACGACGAGAAGTACCATCTCTCCGATATCGCCAAGCACTATATGGCCGGCATCCTGGCGCACGCGCGCGAGATCAGCGCCATCACCAACCCCACGGTCAACTCGTACAAGCGCATCACCACGGGTGGCGACTCCGTGCCGCAGTACGCCACGTGGGGCCTGCGCAACCGCGCGAGCATGGTCCGCATCCCGGTCTACAAGCCCGGAAAGCAGCTGTCCACGCGCATCGAGCTGCGCAGCCCCGACCCCATGGCCAATCCGTACCTGGTCAACGCCGTCACGCTGGCGGCTGGTCTGGACGGCATCGAGCGCAATCTGGAGCTCCCGCCCGAGGCAACGGCCGAGACGCTCAAGCTTACCGACCGTCAGATGGTCGAGGCCGGCTACACGCCGCTGCCGCGTTCGCTCAAAGAGGCACTCGACGTGTTTGAGGACTCGCAGTTTATGAAGGATGCCCTCGGCGAGCACATCCACAGCTTCTTCCTCAAAAAGAAGCGCGACGAGTGGCATAAGTTTGAGTCTACGATCACCGAGTGGGAGATCAAGCACTACCTGGCGAACTCCTAATCGCGCTGACTTGTTCCAGTACGATTGAGCTCATTTCTTTGGAGGCCGATATGTCCGAAAAGAGTGCCCTGTTCATGGCGCGCACGACGCGCTTCCACGAGTTTGCCCGCAGCTTGACGACCACCCTGGGTGTCGAGGTGAGCCTGGCAACCCCCGATTCGCCGACCGCGGCGCACGACTTTGACCTGCTGATCCTCGATTCCGATGGCATCCGCAGCGACCGCATCGATCAGATTGCCAAATGGCTCGACGACCGCGGCGGCGTCCCCATGCTGGTGATCGTTGACGACGAGGCGCTCGGCACCTTGCGTCTGCCCAATCACGCGCATGCCGACTTTGTATGTCCCACGGCGACGCCCAACGAGCTTAAGGCTCGTGCGCAGCGCCTGATGGGCGAGGAGGAGACCGTCACCGCCGACGATGTGCTCAACATCGATAACCTCGAGATCAACCTGGCTACCTACCAGGTGACGCTCGATAACGAGCCCATTGACCTGACGCTGATGGAGTACTCGCTGCTGAGCTTTTTGGCGACGCACCCCAACCGCGCCTACAGCCGCGAGGTGCTGCTGCACCGCGTGTGGGGCTTTGAGTACTGCGGCGGCACGCGCACCGTCGACGTGCACATCCGACGCATCCGCTCCAAGGTGGGCCCGCAGATCGCGGCACACATCACCACCGTCCGCGGCGTGGGCTATCTGTTTAAGGACTAGCAAGTAAATAGAGGAATGTGAGGGTACCGGAGATTTCTCCAGTACCCTTTTCTCGTTTAGGGCGAAAAGAAGACCTTTCACCGATTTAAAGTGGGTCAGCAAAAACAATATCAAACGTATAACACTATCTCATGAATATCATTTAGTTACCGTATCTCCCTACTGCACGGATGGAGGAAGAAATGCGTTATTCGAGAAAGGTGATTGTCGGATTCATAGTATTGCTTGCCGCCCTGATGTCTCCAAGGTTGGTTTTTGGAGACGACGACTTGGTTCGTGTCACACCGCAAATAGCTGTGGAGCAAGCGCAAGCTTTCTTTGATGACGTATCGGATGAGCCGGTGACCGCTTGTGACCCAGTAAAAATGGTGAATTCCGATGGGGAATCAATCGGGTATATCGTTCGCGCGAAGCGGGATGACGTTAACTATGGCTACGTCGTATTTGATTCAGAGCGATCTTGGTGGATCAGCGAATACTGCTTGGCTCCGAACGCCCCTATGCCCATTGAGAATACAAGCGATGAAATAGCTCTTCTCGCATCCCAAGATGACATCGTTGCTTTGAAATTTGACGAGCTGTCTTTTGGTATTGCAGATCTTGATAATAACGTTGTTTTAGATGAGAAGGGATGCCGGTCAACAGCGGTGTTTTCTGCGGGAAATAGCCGCAGCGGATCTCCAGGCAGGTTCGAGGATGTTTTCGTATCGCCCAAAGACCTGTATAAGCAAGGATATGTCATTGACGCAAGTAAAACAATTTCAGGGATGATAACGCCTACACAATCAGAGGTTATTAAAGAAACGGGGACCTATGCTTGCGATGTGTCTGCAATGTTTGCGGTAAGCAGCCATTATGTAACGCTAAACCGGCTCAAATTGCCAGACTTATATCATGAGCTTTGGCAGTTATCGGGAACATCCGGCGATCCAAATAAGTCATTCGATCAAGCTACGGGCCTTTACTTTACCCAAGGAAGGACTCCATCTCCAAATGCTGCCCCGGCTATTAAGGAGTTCTGTGCTAAGCGCGGGAAAAGGCTTGAGACATCATTTGCTTGGTATCCATCTTGGGATTCTTTCAGGGCAACTGCAGATTCTGGAAATCTCAGTATTTTTTCTGGGACTCTCAGGTCAAGCCATGACGCTCATGCGATGGCTGTTGCGGGATATGTAGCTATGCATAATACATATTCAAATGATAAGAAATATATGCTTGTTGTCTGGGACGGTTGGTTCAATCAGCTGTGTTTTCTTCCATATGACACAACGATTTATATATCGCATGAAGGGACGTATTGTGGAGAGTGACGGCGAAGATGATAGAAAGCGCATACGTAAAACGCTGGGGCTTCTTTGCGCATTTCTTGGGATATTGGTTGTCGCGGCCTATCAACCGAGCCCCTCGGTCGTTGGTGGAAAAGATGACGAACATATTTCAGTTGAAGTACAGACGCTGTCGGATATTCATAACGGGCAATTTGAGGCGCTTATGCCAAGTGGTTGTCGTAAGAAAATCGATATGCGCCGTAAGTCAAGTTCCGGATATGTCTCAGGGTTGAAAGCAGGTGATAAATGGATTCTAGTTTTTGTGGAAGATAAGGAACTTGACGGGACTGTTCTGTATCCCCATTCAGCTGAGAAAGTCAAATAAAGTAGACAAGGGGAATGAAGAATGATTGATAGAAAGCAGTTTTTAGGTCTGATGGCAGGGGCTCCTATTTTGATGCGAGCTGGGATGGCAGAAGCCGTGGAGTTGCCGGACGCTCGGAAGCGATTGACGCTCGTGGTCGACACGGTGGTCAGAGATGAAAATGGCAATGAAAAAACGCGAACAAGAAGCAGGGAGACTATTTTCACGCCAGAGAGCGAAATTGTGTCTGCGGACGCTATGGCCGGTGATGTCATAACAATCCAGAGGGAATCAGATGAAACGTTGCCGCTGCTTGCCAAGATTGAGCTCACGGTCGCTTATTTTAACGATAAAACAGAAATTGAGATTCGTTCCGGAAAGTACTCGATAGTCCAAACCGATCCGCTTGTGATGTATGCAAACGCTTGGTACGCGCTCATGCAGAAGGATAAATACGTGATGAATAACTTCACGGAAAGCGAAGCATCATATGAAACGGGGTGGGGGCCAACGCCATACGACGCGGAGAAAGATAAGTGGACGTGCGGATCAGGCATGGGTGCGACGATTACGGACTTTATTAACGATTCAACATATAGTTTTGCTATCGACTGTTATATCGAATAGACATGACGGCATAAAACGAATTGGCTTATAAGCATGTCATTACTTAAGCAAAGCTGAAATCTTGGCATCTAGTGCTCGGGACTGCCCAGCTTGGGGTACAACTCAACGTGAACAATGATGGCCCGCCACATGTTTGGCGGGCCTTTGGTTATTAGACGAAAGGATCGCAGCCATGAGCGAGAACGATTCCCAGCGTCCCCAGGATGCGGGCAGCGCTGGCGAGACCCAGCAGCAGCCGCGTGTGCAGGTGGAGTCGACGCCTGCCGACGGCAACATTCCCTACGTGCAGGCCTACGACACGCAGACCGGCAAGCCGCTGGGCGGTGCGCAGGTCGTGAACAAGCACACGGTGGTCAAGACCAAGACCAAAAAGCTGCCGATCTTTATTACGGCGCTTGCCGGCTGTGCCTGCGGCGCTCTGCTGGTCATCGCGCTCATTATGAGTGGCACGCTCGATATCGGTGGCGGCAAGAATGCCGTGACGGCGGGTGCTTCGGGTGCTTCGACGCAAAAGATCACCATCGACTCCGAGGACACTACGCTGGCCGAGGCCGTCTCCGCCAAGGCACTGCCCTCCGTCGTTTCCATCACCGCCACTTCGAGCGGTAGCCAGAATGGCTCGCTTTCGCAGTCTGCTGATGAGTCGGATAGCTCGGGCAGCGTCGGTTCGGGCGTGGTGCTCGATACCGAGGGGCACATCCTCACCAATAACCATGTGGTCGATGGCTATGACCAGTACGTGGTGACCATGGACGACGGCACCACCTACGAGGCCGAGTTCGTGGGCAACGACGCCTCGAGCGACCTGGCCGTCATCAAGCTCAAGGATGCCGATGCCTCCAAGCTCACGCCGATCGAGATCGGTGACTCCTCCAAGCTCAACGTGGGTGAGTGGGTCATGGCGATCGGCTCGCCGTTCGGCAACGAGCAGTCTGTCTCCACGGGCATTGTGTCGGCGCTGTATCGCTCCACGGCCATGAGCTCTACCAGCGGCAACACCATCTACGCCAATATGATCCAGACCGATGCCGCTATCAACCCGGGCAACTCCGGTGGCGCACTCGTTAACGACAATGGTGAGCTGGTGGGCATCAACTCGCTCATCGAGAGCTACTCGGGCTCCAGCTCGGGCGTGGGTTTTGCCATTCCGGTTAACTACGCCAAGAACATTGCCGACCAGATTATCGACGGCAAGACACCGGTGCATCCGTACATGGGCGCTACGCTTTCGAGCGTCAATGCGCTCAACGCCCGCACCAACAAGCTGAGCACCGATAGCGGCGCGTATGTGGCGAGCGTCGTTGAGGATGGTCCTGCCGCCAAGGCCGGCATTCAGGAGGGCGACGTCATCACCAAGCTGGGCGACGACGAGATCACGAGCGCCGATGGCCTGATCATCGCACTGCGCAGCCACGAGGTGGGCGAGAAGGTCGAGATCACGCTCATGCGTGGCAAGGACGAGAAGAAGGTCACCGTCGAGCTGGGCTCCGACGAGGAACTGCAGAACCAGCAGCAGGACGACAGTTCGACCGACACCGGCAACGGCGGTATTACCGACGAGCAGCTGCGCCAGTACCTGGAGGAGCTGTTAGGCCAGCAGGGCCAGGGTCAAGGCTACGGTCAGGGTTTCTAACGAGCCGTATCGCACATATCGAAGCCAGAGGGGCTGTCCCATCAACACGGGACAGCCCCTCTTTTCTTATTGATCCGTTGGGGACGGAGGAAAACGGATCAGTTTGGTTGGTCGTCGTCGCGGGGCAGGCTTCCAAATGCCTCGATGTATTCTTCATCCGACATCCAGTCGATGATGTCGCCAGGTTTGCAGTGAAGTGCCTCGCACATCGCGGTCAACGTCGAAAAGCGAATGCCCTTGAGCCGCCCCGTTTTAATGCGCGAAACGTTAACGGGCGAGATGCCGATAATGTCGGCAAGTTCTTGAGAGGACATTTTGCGATCCGCCATGACGCGATCGAGTCTCATGACGATTGGCATGCTGCCCTCCTTCTAAATAATGGCGTCAACGTCCGACTGCAAGAGTCGCCCGTACTCAAAGATAGCCGAAAGGGACAGGGCAAACAAAGCGAGAACGAGTGTCCAGGCGTTAAAACCAAAGATTCCAATCGCGCTCGTGTTGACGTCGTTGGGGAGTTGAACGGCACACAGGCTGTCGAAGACAATCGAGACAATTGAAGAAATGAGCAGCAGAAGCCCTACAACCAGAAAACGCCGGCATTGTTTTCGCGTGAATATCGACTGAGTGCTGACGACGTCAAGGCAGAAGTTCAAGTAGACAACCAGGCATGCGATTGAAAGCGCCAGGGCCAAAACGTCGCGGATGGCGAGCGCGGTAAGGACGGCGCTCGGAATGGACTCACCGTTAATATAGAAGGGAGTGGGTGCAAAGAGAACCTCCCGCGCCTCGTTGGCAACGCTGAATGCTGAGAAGGCCGCCATGATTGCTGCGACAGACAAAGTGGCGAGCAACACCACACTGCTAAAACGGCATCGTTTATCTGAGCTTTCCATAATTAACCCCAAAAAGGCTGCGGCAATGCCGCAGCCAAAAAATCCTAAGCATAGATGGTTCTTGCTTCAGAATGCCAACTGCCGTTGTAATAGTAAGTAACAGTTACGACGACGCTTCCGTTGCTGAGTCCGTATCTATGAGTCCAGCTGATGTTGCTAACTCGAGAATTGGAGGTCCAGTTCTTTATGGATTTGATGCCTGTTATCGTTCCATAGGTATCGTTAACGGTGTAAGTAACATGGAGCCTGACGCCGTTCGAATAGGCGAGGGTGGTTTCGGCGGTGTAGATTGAACGACTTTCGGCAACTGGCGAAATGATAGAGGAATGGGTTTCTGCTGCGAAGGCGGGCTGCGCGGTCATGCACGATAACCCAACAAGGCAGACGGCGAGTAAATAAGCAACCTTTTTCATCATTGGCTCCTAACTATCTGGTGATTATTATTTAAACTCCTTTCTGACATCGAGCTATTCTTTTTGCGTAATCATGATGGCTGTTGGCGTTATGAGGGCGGGCAGCTTTGTTGGATCGGAATCGCTGCTGGTGTTGACGGTGCAGGTTACGTCAACGTAGACGCCTTCTTTGATGGCTCCGACTTCTGCCTTCTTACCATCCTGATCCTTGATGGGGATGGTCGAATCGACTTTGAAGTTGAGGTGCAGTGGTGCGGACTGGAATTGCTCGCTTGCGATCACGAAGCGACCTTCACTCGCCCCGCTGGCGGAAGGGTGATAAACAGCAACGACTTCACCCCGCAAGGAAAGTTCCTTCGAAAAGGGGATGTCCTTCCAGAAAAAGCCGAGCAAAGCGGCTGCTATAAGGACAAGGGGGACGAGGATGGTTAGGAAGCGTTTGGACTGATTCTTCATTTCAATCACCTCACGTTGATAATACCAAAATATATTGTAAACACAATATAAAATATTAACTACTATGAGTCGAGTCGCATAATATGACATATTGAGCCCGCCGTTCTTGGAATAGTCTGGACAGTTAGTTCAGATTTGTATAAGCCGAAGGAGGCTTGGGGCGTGTTTTGAGTGCTTGTGGAATGGAAATAGGGCTCGGATGAGTGCTCGGAAGGATAAATGAACCGATCGTGCCGCCCTGGGACGACCGAATTGAGCGAAATGGCGTCATTTGGGCTTGATCCGGCTGGCAAATTTATACATATCTGAACTAACTGTCCACCCCGGCCCGCCGGCTGCCGATTCGGTGCGGTTTGAGACCGCTATTCGGCCCCATTGCGACCGGTGGTACTCTAGTATCCGTTTGAAATCGAGCGAAGGAGTGCCGCTATGGAGCAATCGAGCCTGTTTGGTGACGGCGTGGACATCGATACCGAAACGCCCGCGACCGCGGAAGCCACCGCACCGACCGATGCCCGTGCCCAGGCGGCAGCGCGCGCGGCCGAACTGCGCCACGAGCTCGACTACCACGCCTATCGCGACTACATGCTCGCTGC
>CAJMSL010000013.1 GCA_905216045.1 uncultured bacterium | reverse complement strand
AGCGTTACCGTCATTTCCGACCCGGCCGACTATGATGCCGTCCTAGCCGAGATGCACGAGACCGGTGGCTGCACCACGCTTTCCACCCGTCGTCGCCTGCAGGTGAAGGTCTACCAGACCACCGCCGCCTACGACACGGCTATCTCCCGTTGGCTTGCCGCCCAGGCAAGCGACGTGGCGGACACCTCTGCCAAGCTCGAGATCTCGCTGGAGAAGGTCGACGACCTGCGCTATGGCGAGAACCCTCAGCAGAAGGCCACGGTCTACCGCTTTGCCGAGGGCTGCGAGAACACCGCGAGCTCGCAGTTCCCGCTCGTTGGCTCCGAGCAGATCCAGGGCAAGCCGCTCAGCTACAACAACTATCTGGATGCCGATGCCGCTTGGAACCTGGTCCGCGAGTTCGACGAGCCGGCCTGCGTGATCCTCAAGCACCAGAACCCCTGCGGCTCTGCCGTTGCCGAGGACATCACGGCTGCCTACGACCGCGCCTTCGCTTGCGATCCCAAGAGCGCCTTTGGCGGCATCATCGCCTGCAACCGCGAGGTTCCCTATGAGCTGGTCGAGCATTTTGCCGATCAGAACAAGCAGTTCGTCGAGGTCATCATCGCCCCGAGCTACACTGCCGAGGCGCTCGAGCGCATGGCCAAGCGCCCCAACCTGCGCGTGCTGGCCACCGGTGGCGTGGACCACGGCGCCCAGGTGGAGCTGCGCTCCATCGACGGCGGCATGCTGGTGCAGGAAGTCGACCACGTGACCGAGGATCCCGCGACCTTTACGTTCCCCACCGACCGCAAGCCCACCGACGCCGAGATGGCCGAGCTCGAGTTTGCCTGGAAGGTCTGCAAGGGCGTTAAGTCCAACGCCATCTTGGTTTCCAAGGGCAAGGCCGGCATTGGCATGGGCCCGGGTCAGCCTAACCGCGTTGACTCTGCGCTGCTTGCCTGCGAGCGCGCCGAGGACTTCTGCGAGCGCGAGGGCGTGGAGAAGGGCGGCTTTGCTTGCGCAAGCGACGCATTCTTCCCGTTCCGCGACAACGTCGACGTGCTTGCTGCACACGGCGTGACCTGCATCATCCAGCCCGGCGGCTCCAAGCGCGACGACGAGAGCATCCAGGCCTGCAACGAGCACAATATTGCTATGGTGTTTACGGGCGCTCGCCACTTCCGCCACTAAGTTCCGCTTTGGGACAAAATAATCTCCGCAAAAGACGGCTGCTCCGTTTGGAGGGCCGTCTTTTTGGTATAAGAGGACGGAATGACTAACACGAAAGGTATGACCATGCCCCAGATTGATGATGCCGAGCTGTTTGGCAATGCCGAGGATCAGCGTGCGTACGAGGACTTTTGCGCCAATCAGGAGGCGGTCGAGAAGTTCACGCTCGACAAGCCCGCGCTTGTCTGCCGTTGGCGCATGTCCAATAAAAAGGTGCCCATGCTCAACCGCCACATTCGCGCACTGTCCGAGCGCCTGGTGCAGGGCGAGCCGCTTACCCATAACATGCTCAGCTGGGCCAAGCAGCACGTTGAGTGGTCGCTTGCCGAGGGCGATTACACCGCACGCGACGGCGTGCTCATGCTGGTGATCGACGTCAACGGCAACGCCGCCATGACGGTGGGGGAGTACGAGCCGCTAGCCGATACGTCGGCCAAGGCGCTACGTGCCCGCTCCGCCGAGGCCCGCTCCGAGGCCGACGAAACCGGCGTGGCGCCCGAGCTGCTCGCCGCCGTCGATAACGGCGAGCTTGCCTTTGTGGCGCCAGCGGACGAGTGCCTGTGCGGCACGGCGACGCTCATCGAGCAGCTGGCCCAGACCAAGGGCATCCCGGTCACGCGCGTAGATATTCCCGCGCAGCTTAAGGGCGCGCTGTTCCTGGTGAGCGACGAGCACGGCGTGGTCCCCGCTGCCGAGACGGACGCCGCCGTGCCGGACGCCGCTATGGTCACCTTCTTCGCCGACGGCTACGAAAAGCTCCGTGCCCGCCGCTCCTAACCTCAAGGCGGGGTGGGCTTACTGAAGCGAGCGAGCGCGTTCGATGGCGTAGGCGAGCGACAGCTGCTCCATCTCCGGGGCGCATTTGTAGCTCAGCCCGGTGAGAGCTGTCACCTTATCGAGGCGATATCGAATCGTGTTCGGGTGCTGGCTAGTCTGCTTGGCGGTTCGCTCGATACGTCGGTCGTTCTCGATGAATGCGGCGAGCGTGGATTCCAGCTCGCTGCCATGCTCACTGTCGTGCTCGCGTATCGGCGAGAGAATCGCCTCCGAGAACGATCGCATCTCCGGGGTTTCCGCAAAAGGCATCACGGTTCTCAGGATGCCGAGCTGCGTATAGCGCACGGGACCCTCGGCTCGTTGACAAGATAGGCGCTGTGCGTAAATCGCCTGCGAGATCGCCTGCGCCACCGCCTCGTCTCCAAACAGAATATCGCTGATGCCGAGCCCTTCCGCTCCGCCATCGATACCGCTAGCCTCGATGAGCTCCGTGAGCGCCTGCACGATTCGCTCCACATCGAGCGTCTGTTCCGAGTCGCTTGTCGCTACGAATAACAAACCTCCGTCGTAGGGTGCCAGCATGTTGTGGCATTCGGCGAGGGTCGATTTTGCACAGAGACGTTCGATTTGCAAAAACGTACGCGGGTCGAGGGGCTCTGCAAACGATGCGAACAGGGCGACCGCTTCGTCCAGAAATGACGGGTTGAGGCCTCGGATGCGTCGGCAGATGGACTCAGGCGATACGTCTGTCCTCAGGGCATCGATCTCGCGCTGTGCGAAGTCGATGGACGCGAGCTGCTCGATATGCCGTTTGACCTCATAGATGACGCTGTCAAAGAACAGTGAGTCGTCGGTCGTGAGAAAGACCGGGTAGTGCCGCGCATTGGCGTAGCGGATGGCTTGGTCGGGAATCGGGATGTGCAGGACGTTTTTGATGATGAGACCGCTCGTTCCCTTGGCGACGAGGTATTTCACGGCTTCAGTGATGAGGTACGGGTCGTCCTTCGCATAGAGGAAAGTGCTGAGGATGATCTCGTCTGAGCTGAAGTTGACACGCTGGTACTTGTTCTTGAGGCCGGGCATAAGTTCATAATCGAGGATCCCGACGCCAGAGACGGCACGCGAGACGCCATCGCTGCCGGCGATTAGACGGACCGACCCCTCATATTCCCGCGAGAAGTCCGAGACGGTGTATAGCATCAACATCACCTTGTAAATCACTACAAATAGTACAGGTATATATAGGATAATCGCACATCCGTATACCGTTGATGCGGGAAATAGTTCAAATACATGCTGATAGAACGAAAAATCAGATTGAGAATCGTTGTAGATTCCAACAAGAAATGATCCTTGGCGGCATCGTTACTAAACCGTACAGTGAAGCAACGTAAAGCTTTCGCTGAAAGGAGTGATGATGGGGCAGATGATGGTACTTTCGGCCGAGGAAGTTTCCAAGGTGCTGACGATCGAGGATGCAATCGCTGCCGTGGAGGAGGCATATCGCCAGAAGGCAACGGGCAAGGGTGTTGCGTGGCCGATGGTATATGAGCAGTTCGAGCCCGGTGCGGCCGATATGGATATCCGCTCGGGCGAGTTGGCGGGAAGCGGCCTCTTCGGTCTCAAGCTCACTGCCTGGTTCTCTCAGAATCCCAAAAAGGGGCTGCCCGAGATCTTTGGCACCACGCTGCTGTGCGACAACGCTACGGGAGAGCCGTTAGCGCTGCTCAATGCCTCCGCCGTCACTGGACTTCGCACCGGTGCCGCCGCTGCGCTCGGTGCCAAGTGGCTGGCTCGGGCGGATGCGTCCAAATTGCTTGTTGCGGGTGCCGGCCATATGAGCACCTATATGGTGGCGGGCGTGCTCGCCGCCTGTCCCAAAGTGAGTGAGGTCAAGGTGTGGGAGCCGGTTTCCGATGCCGCGCCCGAGGCCCGCGTCGATCGCATGCGAGACGAAGTCGCCCATATCTTGGGCGCCTGCGAGCATGTTCGCGAGGCATCCACCTATTCCATCGAGGCGACGGCCGACGGCCAAGGTGCCGCGGCAGAGGCCGACATCATCGTGACGATCACGCCGGCGACCAAGCCCATCATCCCCGATGCATGGGTGCGCCCCGGTGCGCATATCTCCTGCGTCGGTGCCGACATGCCCGGCAAGCAGGAGCTCGCCTCGGCACTTGTCGCCCGTGCCGCTGTTTACGTCGACGACCGCGAGCAATCGGTCGCGTCCGGTGAGATGGAGATTCCGGTTGCCGAGGGTGTCATCACGCCCGAGGACATCAGAGCGGAGCTCGGCGAAGTCATCGCCGGCACGGCTACGGGGCGTTCGGATGACGAGCAAGTGACGGTGTTCGATACGTCGGGCATCGCCGTTCAGGACCTTTCGGCATCGAAAATCGCCTACGACCGCGCCATCGAGGCGGGGCTGGGTACCGTGGTGGAACTGTAAGACAGTCAAGGAAAGGAAACGACAATGCAGATCAAGGATTTCGCCGTCGAGCAGTGGATGAACGAGTGGGAGACCAAGTGCACCCACAACGTTGCGGAGACGTGCGTCTACTCCCTCACGCTCGACCAGCTGTTCGAGCTTACGAACACCGACAAGAAGGCGTGGCTCGATAGCCTGTGCTCGCGCCGATTCACCTACGGGGACATCGAGGGGCAGCCCGGCTTCCTCGAGGGGGTCGCGCGTCTCTATAAGACGGTCGAACCCGGGCATATCGTGCCCACGCACGGCGCGACCGGTGCCAACTCCCTGGTTATTTCCACGCTCGTCGAACCGGGCGATCACGTAGTCTCCGTCAAGCCTACCTACCAGCAGCTTTACTCGATTCCCGAGATGTGCGGTGCGAAGGTCGATATCCTTCAGCTCGATCGCAAGAACGGCTATCACGTCGACGTCGACGCGCTCGATACCCTGGTGACCGACGATACCAAGCTCATCTGCATCAATAACCCGGACAACCCCACGGGCGCCCTGCTCGACACCGATACGCTCAAGGCGATTGTCGAGGTCGCACGCAAACACGACGCGTGGGTGCTCTGCGACGAGGTCTATCGTCTGCTTACTCAGACGGATGAGTACTCCGAGTCTGTGATCGACCTGTACGACAAGGCCGTCGTCACCGCATCCATGTCCAAGGTCTGGTCGTTCGCCGGCCTGCGTCTGGGCTGGGCGGTCACCAAGAGCCCGGAACTTCGTCGCGCGCTGCTCTCGCATCGCGACTACAACCTGATTTCCGCCGGCATATTCAGCGAGACGGTGGCGGAGCTGATTCTGGGCAACGCTTCCGTGATCCTTGAGCGCAGCCGTCGCATCGTCCGTCAGAACCTTGCTGTTCTGGAGAAGTGGGTCGAGAGCGAGCCGCACCTGTCGTTCGTCAAGCCCGAGGCGGGTACCACCGCGCTCGTGTATTACGACTACGACATCGACTCCAGGACGTTCTGCATTGACATGATTAAGAAATCCGGCGCGCTCGTCACCCCGGGCGATTGCTTCGAGGAGCCCAAGAGCATGCGCATCGGCTATGCATACTCCGATAACACCGACGACCTGCAGAAGGGCCTGGATGCCATCTCTGCGTACATGCGTACGCTCGAGTAGAGGCTCGAGGTCGAAGTGATGGGGTCGATCGGTTTAGGACCGGTCGGCCCCTATTTCTCTCGAGGCTACCGAACACTTTTGTCATATTAGGTGCCCACGGGGTCGTATCGCTGCGACGCCGTGGGCATAATGGTGTGGAAGGTGCAAGTTGCGCGAAATGGGAGGACACATGGCGCTGATTTATGTCGTTGAGGACGACGAGCCCATTCGTCGTGAGCTTGTCGACATCCTTGCCCGCGCCGGGTTTGAAATCGAGGCATGCGAATCGTTTGAGCATGTCTCGCGCGATATTCTCGCCGCCGCGCCCGACCTGGTGCTGCTCGACCTCACGCTTCCCGTCAAGGACGGCCAGCATATCTGCCACGAGGTTCGCCGCGAATCCGAGGTTCCCATCATCGTTCTCACGTCGCGCACGACCGAGATCGACGAGGTCATGGCCATGACGCTCGGCGCGGACGACTTTGTTCCCAAGCCCTATAGCGCCCGTGTGCTCGTGGCGCGCATCAATGCCTTGCTGCGTCGCACCGCGTCGGCGGGCGAGCGCAGCACGCTCGTCCACAAGGGACTGGAGCTCGACCTCGCACGCTCCATGGTCACCAACACGCAAACGGGCACCAGCACCGAGCTCACCAAAAACGAGCTGCGTATCCTCTCGCTGCTTCTGAGCCGTGCGGGCAAGATCGTCTCGCGCTCGGCCATCATGCAGGACCTGTGGGACTCCGACGCCTTCGTGGACGACAATACGCTCACCGTCAACATCAACCGCCTGCGCACCACGCTCGAAAAAATCGGTATCAAGGGGTATTTGACCACGCATCGCGGCCAAGGCTATTCGGTCTAGGGGCCGGCTATGTCGTTTGGCAAGTTCTTTAAAGATGCGCTGCTTCCCGTCGCCGTGTGGACGTGCGGCGTGCTGCTGAGCTGCTTTGTGCTGACGGTCGCCGGCGCACCCGTTTCCATCGTGGTCGTGGCGGTCGGCGTGTCCTATATCTTCGGTATGCTCGGCATCGTGATCGAGTACGCGCGCCGTCGTCGTTTTCTGCGCCAGCTGGAGCGTGCGGCAGAGGAGCTCGAGAGTCCCGCATGGGTGCAGGAGATGGTGCAATGTCCGACCTATGCCGAGGGCGAGCTCGAATACGAGGTCTTGCGCCGGGTGGGCAAAGCCGCTTGTGACGAGGTTGCCGAAGGCAGGCGCCAGACCGATGACTACCGCGACTATATCGAGAGCTGGGTCCACGAGGCCAAGCTGCCCCTGGCGGCAGCCCATCTGATTTTGGAAAACCTGGACGGCAGCGAAGACGACCTGTCGCGCGTAGATGACCTGGCACGCGAACTTGCCCGCGTGGAGCGCTATATCGACCAGGCGCTCTACTATGCGCGCTCGGAAGTCGTGGAGCGCGATTACCTGATTCGACGTTGGAACCTCAAGGCTCTGGTGACGGGCGCAATCAAAGCCAACGCCCGCGAGCTCATCGCGGCGCACGTGGCTCCGGTGTGCGAGAACCTCGACTTTGAGGTCTTCACCGACGAGAAGTGGCTCGAGTTTATTCTGGGCCAGCTCATTCAGAACAGCATTAAATATGCGCGTGAGGACGGCGCAAAGATTGTGTTTTCGGGTGCGTTGCTGGACGAGGGCCTGGCGAGCGAGCGCATCGAGCTTACCGTCGCGGACAACGGCTGCGGCGTGAGCGCGGCCGACCTGCCGCGCGTGTTCGAGAAGGGCTTTACCGGCGACAACGGCCGCACCACCAAGCGCGCAACGGGCATCGGTCTCTATCTAGTGGCGCGCTTGTGCTCCAAGATGGGCATCGATGTCACCGCAGCATCGGAGCCGGGCGAAGGCTTCGTCGTAACATTCGCCTTCTCAACCAACAAGTTCCAATACTTTGAGTGGTCAGCCCGTATGGCGTAGCCGTTCAGGATCTTCCCATCTAAAAAATCAAGCTTCTCGACAGCTATATTCCTGAACATGAACATTACTAATGTAGTCAACACTATATTCCCGTACATGAACATAGTTCCACAGTTTTATACTATGTTCACGAATAGGAATATAGCTGGAGGCATCATGAGAACGGTGACAACGACTAAAAAACTGGATGGACGCATCAAACTCAAACCGTCGGAAGTCGCTTTCTCGGAGCGCATGGTTTTCGATCCCGCCGAGATAGGGAAGGCCCTCAGGCTCAGAAGGCGTGAGCTTGGCTTGACTCAACGTGACGTCGCGACTATGACGGGTCGCAGCCTTCGTGTGATTGGTGATATCGAGCGGGGGCGGACGACGGTCGAAATTGGTGTCATTTTCGATTACGCCTCCATCGTGGATATCGATTTTATTCTGAAGGTGAGGGGGAAATAATGGACGGCACGCTGTTCGTTCACCGTGAGTTTAATGGGTCTTACCAGCAGGTTGGCATATTGGAGGAAAACGCGGGGCTTCCGATATTCACCTATAGCCCCAAATATTTCGAGAGCGGTGATGCGGCCCCGATTTCGATCTCGCTGCCGTTGACGGCCGAGACATTTAGTCCGGACGCAACGGGTTCCTTTTTCTCCGGCATCATTCCGGAGGGGCAGCTCAACAGGGACCTTGAGAAAAGGGCGCGAGCGGAACGCGGAGATTATTTTAAGGTGCTCGATTTGGTCCGCGATGAACCCGTCGGCGCTCTGGTTTTGACTCGAGAGCCTGCGACTGACAGTCTCGAAATGGGCTATGAAGAGATAGGTGAGGAACAGCTAGGCGGGCTGGCATATGCACCGGCGGAGGTTGCTTTTGATTTAGCGCTAGAGAGCCGAATCTCCCTTGCAGGTGCTCAGGCGAAGGTTGGTCTCTACCATACGGGCGATGACCCATGTGGCGGATGGTACCTGCCTCATGGGGCGGCCCCATCTACGTATATTCTCAAGGCGGGGTCGAAAACGTTCCCGGGTGAGACGGTGTGCGAAGCGATGTGCGTGAGGGCCGCCTCTCTGATGGACCTATCGGCCGAAGAGTGTTTTCTTATCCGAGTTGAAGATGCTGAGCCAATTATCGCCGTGAAGCGCTTTGACCGAGTAATGCCTGATGCCGGACGCTCGGTTGACGGATTGCCAATTCCATACCGTTTGCACCAGGAAGATGCTTGTCAGGCCAAGGGCATCTCGCGTGAGCTTAAATATGAGCCGACGGGCGTCAATTACCTGGGACTTATCGTTGATGCGGTGCGAAGGGCGTCGACGAATCAAATGGAGGACAGGTTCCTTGTCGGCTATAACCAGCTGTTCGACTATGCCGTAGGTAACTGCGATAACCATCTAAAGAACTGGTCGCTCGTGTGGGACGAAAGTTGGAAGCAAGTGAGGTTGGCGCCGCTCTATGACGTGCTGTGCACAACGGTTTACCCCAGTCTTGTTCGCGAGATGGGCGTCTCGTTTGGTGGGAGCCGCAAGATTGACGACGTAACGCGCGGGTTGGTGATGAGCCAAATGATTGGGGCGGGTTTGCCCGGGGGAATTGTTGCCGGAATGATTGCTGATACCTGCAATGAAGTTCCAGACGCGCTAAGAGACGCCGCGCGCGGTCTCAAAGAAGAGGGATTTCCCGAGGCGGAGGTAATGTTCGAGAAGATCATTCCAGAAGTGCAAGCTCGTCTAAGCAGGATCGCCTTATAACAAAAACGTGCCGCCCCAAACAAAACGTGCCGCCCCAAAAGGGGCGGCACGCCATTTTTCTATCAGACAACTCGTTGAAGCAAGGCTGCGAAGGCCGCGGGGCCGGGAGGGGTTTCCTAAGGGCACATCCCGCAGCCGCAACGCGGCGAGGACGTGCCCGTGGAAACCCCGCAGGCCCCGCGGCCGGTGGGAGCAACGCTACTTCACGACCAAAATGTCGCAGTCCGTGTTGCGCAGCAGGAACGTCGAAATCGAACCCAGCAGCGCATACTTGATCGAGGACAGGCCGCGGGCGCCGCAGAGCACCAGGTCGGGCTTAACCACGTCGAGCATCTCGTCCTTGAGCGTCTCGCGAATGCGGCCGGCGCGAATCATGACCTCGACCTCGGGAATATCGGGATTGGCCTTGGCCTCTTCGAGCTGCTTGGCGATGGAGTTCTTAAATGCCTCCTCTAGGCCGTTGACCAGATCGACCGGATAGGAACCGGCGCTCTCGAGCGCCGTGGAATCGATAACGTGGCCGATGATTAGCTTGGCGCCGTTGTTCGCGGCGACCTTGATGGCGCGTGCGAGCACAAAATCCTGCTGCTCAGTACCGTCGAGTGAAACAAATACCTTGGTGTAGCCCTCGTTCATGGTTTCCTCCTTGGTCTATCGCACGGGCGCGGGGCTCGTGCGTCGGGCGGGCGCGGGCGCGTTGGCCGCCGGACACTTTATCTTGTTGCAGTTATACCCAAGGATTTCGGTTTGACCGCTCGCAATTCTGTGAACGGGCGAGTTTTTTGGTAAGGGTGGGCGCGGTCGCACCGCCAACGGTTGATAATGGGACATCGCCCGCATCGTCCGCAGAACATCTACCGGCGGGTGTCTAACGAGGGGGTCCCTTTGGATATCATCGAGCTTCTAAAATCTGCCTTCATGGGCCTGGTCGAGGGCATCACCGAATGGCTGCCTGTTTCGTCGACCGGTCACATGATCTTGGTGGACGAGTTCGTCAAGATGAACGTGAGCGAGACGTTCTGGAATATGTTCCTAGTCGTGATTCAGCTCGGCGCCATTCTGGCCGTCTGCGTTCTGTTCTTCTACGACCTTAACCCGTTTTCTCCCAGCAAGGGCAAGGAGGGCCGTCGCGACACTTGGGTGCTGTGGGGCAAGATTGTGCTCGGCTGCATTCCCGCTGCGGCGATCGGTCTGCCGCTTAACGACTGGATGGAGGAGCATTTCTACAATGCTCCCGTCGTGGCGCTGGCGCTCATTGTGTACGGCGTGCTGTTTATCGTGATTGAGAACTGGCGCGCGAACAAGCGCGACCAGGCCGCTCTTGCCGGTTCGTTTGGTTCGCGTGCCGTGGTGTCGGGTGGACGTCCCGCCGGTGCGCACTTTGCGGCGCCCGCCGCGGCTACCGCTGAGGATGAGGACGATGACGATAACCTGGACTTTGGCTCCATCACCACGCTCGAGGACCTGAGCTGGAAGACGGCGCTGGGCATCGGCTGCTTCCAGATCCTCTCGCTGGTGCCGGGCACGTCGCGCTCCGGCTCCACCATCATCGGCGGCCTGCTTTTGGGCTGCACGCGCTCGGTGGCGTCTAAGTTCACGTTCTTTCTGGCTATTCCCGTTATGTTTGGCGCAAGTGCGCTCAAGCTGGTCAAGTACTTCATCAAGGGCGGCACGTTCGGCGCCAACGAGGTCGCTATCTTGGGCGTGGGCTGCGTTGTGGCCTTTGTGGTTTCGCTCATCGCCATCAAGTGGCTCATGGGCTTCGTCCGCCGTCACGACTTTAAGTGCTTCGGCGTCTACCGCATCATCCTGGGCATCGTAGTGCTCGCATACTTCTTCGTTCTGGAGCCTATGCTCGGCCTGTAACTTGGTTGACGCTGCGCGGCGGCCAGAGAGACAACTTGTCATTCAAAGAGGGCGGCATGACCAAAAGGCCTATGCCGCCCCCCCTTTCATGCCAATTTGTTCGCCCTGGCCGCCGCTCGCTGCTGCTACCGTGACATCGGTGGCTCTGTGATTGGCGCAATGGGGTCAGGTTACTTTGCACCAGCTTGGTGCAGACAAATCTGACCTCATTGCGCCAAATCCGCTGGGGCGGGCCCGATGGTGGCGGACGGAGTCGTGGTGTGATTTGCGTCGGTGTCCGCGCGGCTCGGTATACTGGTACGGCTCAAACTATGGCGCTGCCCGCAGGCGCGCCGTCCGTCAGATGAGGAGTCGCCCATGACCCAGCCCTTGCCCTGGGAAAAGAACGCCGCGGTATCCGTGCCGCCCGCGCCGGAACCCGTGCCGCTCGATGCATATGCCGCCCCTGCTGCGCCGGAACCCGAGCTCGTCCCGCTCGACATCTACGACGCTCCCGCGCCGGCACCCAAGCCCGCCAAGCCGCTCGTCGACATCGACAGCCTGAATCCCGCCCAGCGCGAGGCGGTCCTGACCACCGAGGGTCCGTTGCTGGTGCTTGCCGGCGCCGGCTCGGGCAAGACCCGCGTCTTGACCTTCCGCATCGCACATATGCTCGGCGACCTGGGCGTTAAGCCCTGGCAGATCCTTGCCATCACGTTTACCAACAAGGCTGCGGCCGAGATGCGCGAGCGTCTGGCGGCACTTATCCCCAGCGGTACCCGCGGCATGTGGGTGTGCACCTTCCATGCCATGTGCGTGCGCATGCTGCGCGAGGACGCTGACCTGCTGGGCTACACTGGTCAGTTCACCATCTACGATGACGACGATTCCAAACGCATGGTGCGCGACATTATGCAGGCGCTCGGTATCGAGCAAAAGCAATTCCCCATCAATATGATCCGCAGCAAGATCAGTTCGGCCAAAAACGCCATGATCGGCCCCGAGGACATGCTCAAATCCGCCGACAGCCCCAACGACAAAAAGGCCGCGCAGGTCTACTTGGAGCTGGAGCGCCGCCTGCGCGCCGCCAACGCGATGGACTTCGACGACCTGCTCGTGCGCACGCTCGAGCTGCTGCGCACCCGCCCCGAGGTGCTCGATAAGTACCAAGAGCGCTTCCGCTACATTAGCGTCGACGAGTATCAGGACACCAACCACGTCCAGTACGAGATCGCCAACCTGCTGGCCGCCAAGTACCAAAACCTCATGGTCGTGGGCGATGACGATCAGTCCATTTATAGCTGGCGTGGCGCCGACATCACCAATATCCTGGACTTTGAGAAGGACTTTAAAGACTGCAAGACCGTCAAGCTGGAGCAGAACTATCGCTCCACGGGTCACATCTTGAGCGCCGCCAATGCCGTTGTTCGCCACAACTCGCAGCGCAAGGACAAGCGCCTGTTTACGGCCGAGGGCGATGGCGAGAAGATCCAGGCCTTCCAGGCAAGCGACGAGCGCGACGAGGGCCGCTGGATTGCCGGCCAGATCGAAAAACTGCATGCCAAAGGCACGAGCTACGACGATATCGCCGTGTTCTACCGCACCAACGCCCAGTCGCGTATTCTCGAAGATATGTTCCTGCGCGCGGGCGTGCCCTACAAGATTGTGGGCGGCACGCGATTCTTCGATCGTGCCGAGATCCGCGACGTCATGGCCTACCTCAAGATGATCGTGAACCCGGCAGACGAGATGAGCGTCAAGCGCGTCATCAACACACCGCGCCGCGGCATCGGCTCCACCTCGATCCAAAAGATCGAGCAGCTGGCGCGCGACAACCGTTGCTCGTTCTTCCAGGCTTGCGAGATCGCGTGCGCCGAGACGGGCATGTTTAGCGCCAAGGTCCGCAATGGCCTGTCGAGCTTTGTGTCGCTGGTGCGCGAGGGCCGCCGCATGGACGGCGAGCTCAAGGACGTCGTCGAGATGATCGTCGATAAGACGGGCCTGCTGCAGGCTTTCCGCGCCGAGGGCACCATGGAGTCCGAGAGCCGCGCCGAGAACATCCAGGAATTCCTGGGCGTCGCCGCCGAATTTGAGGAGACGCACGAGGATATCGAGGGTACGCTTGAGAGCTTGGAAGAGCTGCGCGCAGCCGGTGTTGCCGATGTGCCCGCCGGCGCCGACCCTGAGCCCGTCGTGGTGAGTGCGCCCGCGCCCGAACCGGGGGCGTCCGCCCCGGCATCCTCGTTTGAGGCGCTCGTCGGCGCGCGCGATGCCGCGGGCTCCAATCCGCTCGATAGCCTAGCCGCCCCGGCGCTCTCGCCGCAGGATGCCCTGGCCGCCGCCATCGCGGGCAACGCGTATGCCGCGCCGACGGAGATGCCGGCGGGTGCCGTGCATGCCGACGAGATTGATCGCACCTACGGTCCGCTCACCTGTAAGGCGCTGCCGGCACTCATGGAGTGGCTGGCCCTGCGCTCCGACTTGGATTCCCTGGCCGGCGAGACGCATGCCATCACCATGATGACCATCCACTCCGCCAAGGGCCTGGAGTTCCCGGCGGTGTTCGTGGCCGGCATGGAGGAGGGTATCTTCCCGCACGTGCACGACTTTGGCGGCAGCGATGACCCGGGTAAGCTCGAGGAGGAGCGTCGCTTGGCCTACGTCGCCATTACGCGTGCTCGCAAGCGCCTGTTCTTGACTTACGCCGCTACGCGCCGCACCTACGGCTCGACTTCTGCCAACCCGCGCTCGCGCTTCCTCAACGAGATTCCGTTTGAGGACATCGAGTTTAGCGGTATCGGTTCTGCCGGTTTTGAGGGCACGGGCTGGGAGAAGCGCGGCGACCGTCACGGCACCTTTGGCTCGGGCATGGGCTCGGATATGTATGGCGGCAAGGTGTTTGGCTCGCATACGCGCTCGACCGGCGGTTCCGGTTCGCGCGGCGGGTCGAGCTTCGACGATTTCTTTGGTGGCAGCGCCTATGGTACCGAGCGCCATCGTGGGGTCTCGCCCGATGCCGGCCGCGTTGCCTCGACCTTTGGGTCGGGCGCGCCGCGAGCCAAAAAGCCGTCATCCAAGGTGTCCCCGACGGTGGAGCGCAAGGTCGATCGCGCCAGCGCGTCGCAGGACTTTGCCGCGGGCGATACCGTGAGCCACAAGACCTTTGGCACGGGTACCGTGATTTCGGTCGCCGGAGACATGATCGAGGTTCAATTCGAAAAGACCGGACAGACCAAAAAGCTTATGAAAGGATTTGCTCCGATCGTTAAGCTGAATGCCTAACTGCGAGGTTGACCGGGCGCGCCGGGGGCTTTGGTCGCCTGCTCGGACAGTCCTGCTCGCACGGAGAGCACATTAAGTGCTCTCCGGCTCGTGCGGAACTCGCGATCGACCAAAGCCCCCGGCGCGCCCTCTTCCTTGTGGCGTTTTGGCCTGCAACTTGCGAACGTCGCTTTGCTCGTTCGCTTTTTGATCTGGAGAGCCGGGTGGGCTGATAGATAGATATGAGTAGGGGCTCTCCCGTACATGGACGGGAGAGCCCCTTGTTGCGTTTGGGTTGTTGGTGCGACCTAGAGGTGCGAGATGATCAGTTCCATCTTGCCTTCGAGGTCGATGGAGCTGACGGTGCTTGGGGCCAGCAGGTGGCTTCCCTTGTGGACGGGGTCGCCGCAGACGGTGCCTTCGCCGTCGATGACCGACAGGCACATGAAGGGCCAGCGCTGGTCGAGGGTCTTGCTGCCGTCGACACGCACGCGATCAACGGTGTAGCAGGGGTTGGACTCGAGCTCGGTCACGCCGTCCACCTCGGGCGCGGTCACGGTACCGTCGACCGGGGCCTGGACGTCAAAGTCGATGCAGTCGAGGCTCTGCTCAATGTGCAGGGGACGCAGCTTGCCATCGATGCCGGGACGGTCGTAGTCGTACAGACGATACGTCACATCGCTCGACTGCTGCGTCTCCAAAATGAGCGTGCCGGTCTTGATGGCGTGCACGGTACCGGAATCAATCTGGAAAAAGTCGCCCTTGTGGATCGGCAGTACGTTGAGCATGTCGTCCCAGCGGCCGTCCTTGATCATCTGCGCGGCCTCGGCGCGGTCCTTGGCACGCTGGCCGACGATGATCGTGGCACCGGGCTCGCAGTCCAGTACATACCAGCACTCGGTTTTGCCCAGGCTGCCGTTCTCGTGCTCGGCGGCGTACTCGTCGATGGGATGAATCTGGATCGAAAGGTCGTCCTTGGCGTCCAGAATCTTAATGAGCAGCGGGAACTCCTTGCCCTCGTAGTTGCCAAAGAGCTCGCGGTGCTCGGCCCACAGCCACGACAGCGTGTGGTCTGCATACGGGCCCTCCGCAATCTGGCAGTCGCCGTTGGGGTGGGCCGAGATGGCCCAACACTCACCGATGGGACCCTCGGGAATGTCGTAACCAAATACGGTTTCGAGCTGGCGGCCACCCCAGATCTTCTTGCGGAAGATCGGCGTCAGTTTAATCAAATCGGACATATTCATACCTCCATTGTGTTGCGCGGGCGCCGCGCAAAGCAGCGCAAAACGAGCGCCCGCATGACTACAAAAACCTACGCCAACGTTACATTGTGCAACTCAAAGCGGTCGCCAACGTTGCGCGAGGTCGAATACTCAAAGGCGGCACCGCTGTCCAAAAAGCCAATCTGGGTGAGCTCGAGCAGGGGAGAGCCAGGTTTGGTGTCCAGACGCTCGGCTTCTTCTTCGGTTGCTGCCACGGCGCGAATGGTACGGTGAAAGCTCGAAATCTTCAGGCCACATTGCTCGCGGATGAAGCGGTAGAGCGATCCGTACAGGTCCTTCTTTTTAAGGCCTGGAATCAGCTCGAGGGGCATGTAGGTGTACTCGATAACGATGGGCTTCTCGTCGGCCTGACGCACGCGCACGATGTGATAGGCAAAGTCATCCTCGGCAATTCCCAGCTGGGCTGCGATGTCCGCTGGTGGATTAACAATCGAGAAATCGTAGACCACTGAGGTAACCTTCTCCCCGCGGTGCTCATACGAAAAGCCCTGGGCACGGTCGTTTTTGCCCTGGAAAAACGCCTGGCCGGGAAGTCCCGCCGTGTCCTTAACGTAGGTGCCCGATCCGCGTCGGCTGGTAATAAGGCCTTCCTCGGTGATTTGTTCAATAGCTCGTTTGACGGTGATTTTGGAAACGCTATAGAGCTTGCAGAACTCAACGACGGTAGGAAGCTTGTCGCCCGGTTTAAGAGCGCCATCCTCGATAGTGCGACGAATATCTGCAGCTATCGCCTCGTATTTGGGAATCATGGAGCCTCCTTTCCAACTTGATTGAGTATAAAAGAAAGTATAGTTAACACCTAAGCATCCCTATTATATATTGAAAAAGTTCGAGAAAGATATAATTAAAAAGCGCTTTGCATATAAATTAGAGCGCTCTAAATAGATAAACATCTGAGTAATGTCGTGTTAAGCGGTCATTCGCGTTTTCCCAGATAAAACCTGCCAAAACAAACCTGTCCCTTTTTGGTAGGTTTTTGCCTTGGGAGCGGTACCATACAGGCAATGTTTAAACGAGAAAGGTGGGCTCCCATGGAACCTAAGCAGTACTACATCGGCATTGACGTCGGCGGCACTTCGGTCAAGGAGGGCCTGTTCGACGAAGACGGTAACCTGCTTGCCAAGGCCAGCGTGCCTACGCCTCCTATCGTTGACGCTGCGGGCTTTGCCGCGGTGACCGAGGCTATCGACCAGGTGGTCGCCAAGGCGCAGATTCCGCGCGCCTTTGTGGCAGGCATTGGCCTGGCCGTTCCGTGCCCCATTCCGGCGTCGGGCGATGCCAAGGTCAAGGCCAACATTGCCATTAACCTGCCCAAGCTGAGGATCGCCATTCAGGAGCACTGTCCCGACGCGGTCGTTAAGTACGAGAACGATGCCAACGCCGCTGCCATGGGCGAGGCCTGGCTCGGCTCTGCCAAGGGCGTACAGAACGTGGTGATGGTCACCATCGGTACTGGCGTGGGCGGCGGCGTTATCGTTAACGGCGACGTGGTATCGGGCGTTGTGGGTGCTGGCGGCGAGATTGGCCACATGTGCCTGAACCCGGCTGAGGAGCGCACCTGCGGCTGCGGCGGCCATGGCCACCTTGAGCAGTATTCCAGCGCCACCGGCGTGGTGAGCAACTACCTTGCCGAGTGCGAGAAAGCGGGCGTCGAGCCCATCGAGCTCACCGGTCCCTCCGATTCCAAGGACGTGTTCCAGGCCTGCCGCGAGGGCGACAAGCTTGCGCTGGCCGCGGCCGATACCATGGCCGACTATCTCGGCCGCGCACTGGCGCTTATTGCCAACGTGGTCGATCCCGAGATGTTCCTTATCGGCGGCGGCGCCTCCGCCTCGGCCGATGTCTACCTCGACAAGGCTCGCGAGTACTTCCAGCGCTACGCGCTCTCTGCCTCGCGCGAGACGCCCATTAAGGTCGCTTTGCTCGGAAACGACGCCGGCATCATCGGTGCCGCCTACGTAGCCCTGCGCGCCGCCGGTAAATAGCTGGTGCAAAGGGGGCAGACTTCGCCCCAACACTTGCCCCAAATTATGCCGCGGCCCTTCCGTCTCAGAAGGCTCGGCATCGGCGTGCTACCATAGCTACGTCCAAGTACACATATCAAGTGGAGGATATCCATGGCAAACGTTCTTGTCTTTGGTCACCAGAACCCCGATAACGACGCCATCATGAGCGCCGTCGTCCTGTCCCAGCTGCTCAATCAGGTTGAGTATGCCGGCAACACCTACGAGGCCTGTGCCCTTGGTCAGCTTCCGGCCGAGTCCGCCAAGCTGCTCGCCGACGCCGGCATTGCCGAGCCCCGCGTGATCGAGTCCGTCGAGGCCGGCCAGCTCGTCGTTCTCACCGACCACAACGAGTCTGCCCAGTCCGTCGCCGGCCTTAAGGACGCCACGGTCTTTGGCGTTGTCGATCATCACCGCATCGGCGACTTCGAGACCGCCGGCCCGCTGCACTACATCTGCCTGCCCTGGGGCTCCAGCTGCACCATCGTCACCAAGCTCGCCGGCGTGCTCGGCGTTGAGCTTTCCGACGTCCAGGCCAAGCTGCTGCTCTCGGCCATGATGACCGACACGCTCATGCTCAAGAGCCCCACCACCACCGATGTCGACCGCGCCGTTGCCGCCAAGCTCGGCGAGCAGGTGGGCGTCGATCCGGTCAAGTTTGGCATGGAGGTCTTCCTTACCCGTCCGTCTGGCTCCTTCACCGCTGCCGAGATGGTCGGCAACGACATCAAGATGTTCGAGCCCGCCGGCAAGAAGCTGCTCATCGGCCAGTACGAGACCGTCGACAAGAGCCGTGCGCTCGGCATGATCGACGAGATCCGCGAGGCCATGCGCGCCTACGCCGCCGAGAAGGGTGCCGACGGCATCGTCCTGTGCATCACCGACATCATGGAGGAGGGCTCGCAGGTCCTGCTCGAGGGCGAGACCGAGGCCGCTCAGAAGGGCCTGGGCATCGCCGACGAGCACGACGGCGTCTGGATGCCGGGCGTCCTCTCCCGTAAGAAGCAGGTCGCTGCCCCCATCATGGCCGCCTGCTAGGTTTAGTTGACCAAACGCCACGACCGGATCGCGGACGCCCCGCGCTCCGGTCGTTTTTTATGCACGTCGCCGCGTCGTCTCTTGGACAGGCGTGCCCGTGCCGTTGAGCAAATAATGTTCAACCTGTGGTTCCGCTTTTCGGCCATGCCTGCGTGCTTGTCGTGCAGGGTAGGCTAGATGCAAGCGTAATACGTTAGAGCGCGGCGCCGCCACTTGGGCGGGCCGTGCTTTTTTAAGACGGGAGCTTTCCCGTGAAAGGAGCCGCCCATGGCAGCAACTGAGCAGCTGTTCAACGTTCGTGAGCGCAAGCGCTTTGAACGTCACGACATCTGGGAGCGCATCGCCGAGAACGGCACGATTTCCGCCGCCGTCATGGTCTTCGCCGCCATCGCCGCCGTCATTTGCGCTAATACCGATGCCTACGAGGCCATCCATCACTTTTTGGAGACCCCGCTGTATGTGGGTCTGGGGCATTTGACGGCTGGCCTCACCGTCGAGCTTTTCGTCAACGACTTCCTCATGGCGATTTTCTTTTTGCTGGTGGGCATTGAGCTTAAGTACGAGATGACGGTCGGCGAGCTCAAAAACCCGCGCCAGGCTATGCTTCCCATGCTGGCGGCCGTGGGCGGTGTCGTCGTTCCCGCCTGCATCTATCTGATCTTTAACCATGCCGGCGCGCACAACGGCTGGGCCATTCCCATGGCAACCGATATTGCCTTTGCGCTGGGCGTGCTGTCGCTTTTGGGCAATCGCGTGCCCAACGGCGTGCGCGTGTTCTTCTCGACGCTCGCCATCGCCGACGACCTCATTTCCATCGCCGCCATCGCCATCTTCTACGGTCAGAGTCCCAATCCGTTTTGGTTGGGCGCCGCCGCGCTTGTGACCTGCGCGCTCGTGTGGCTCAACAAGACGCAGCATTACCGCCTTGCCCCGTACTCGGTGCTGGGCCTGCTGCTGTGGTTCTGCATGTTCAAGAGCGGCGTGCACGCTACGCTCGCCGGTGTCATCTTGGCCTTTACCATCCCGGCCAAGTGCGGTGTTAAGCTCGACAGCCTTACCGATTGGTTGGGGGAGTGCCTGCCGCTGCTCGATGACCGCTACGACGACGAGGCGCACATCCTGGGCCAGCATGACTTTACCGTCTCGACCACCAAGGTCGAGCGCGTCATGCACCGCGTGACCCCGCCGCTCATCCGCATGGAGCGTCTGATCTCCACGCCGGTCAACTTTGTGATTCTGCCGATCTTTGCGTTCGTGAACGCACAGGTTCGCCTAGTGGGCGTGGACATGAGCACGCTACTCACCGACCCGGTGACGCTCGGCGTGTACTTTGGCATGCTGCTGGGCAAGCCGATCGGTATCTTTGGCATGACGTTTGCCCTGGTTAAGCTCAAGATCTCCGAGCTGCCGCGCAATGTCAACTGGCACATGATTGCCGGTGTGGGCATTCTGGGCGGTATCGGCTTTACCATGTCGATCCTCATCAGCGGCCTTGCCTTCCCGACGGCCCAGTTTGAGGTTCTGGCCGCCAAGGCCGCTATTCTTGCCGGCTCTGTCACCGCGGCCGTACTTGGCATGATCTACATGAGTGTGATCTGCAAACACCTCGCGCCCAAGGACGAGTAAGAGCGCGAAAACCGGCTCCAGAACCGATTCGGGCGCGTTCAAAATGCGGATTCGGGTGGTGCTTGCCGCCTGCCAGACACGCCAGTGGTCAAAAAACGCCGTTTGTGAGTACTGTCACAAACGGCGTTTCATTTTAGGTGCGGAAAATAATGAACAAAGTTATAAGAACTGTACGTTAATGAGTGACCATCGACTTCCAATTTGGCGCTAGCTGACGGTGATTGGGGAGTTTCAAGTCGAGTTTTGCCGATTTCGACCAAGAATCGCTGCTACTAAAAGGGTAACAGTACTCATATTTGCCCTTTTTTGGCCACAAGCCCTAAAACAAGCCTCGCCAAGGTCGGGAAACGGGCCAAATCGCCGGCCTCGAGGCTTATTCCACGGTGCCGTAGATGGCGCCCCAGCCGTGGGCGGCCAAGGCGGAGTTGAGCTGGTCGCAAAGTGACTGGCGGTCGTAATAGCCGGGCGGTAGCAGGTTGACGATTTCCATGAGATCGGGCGCCAGGTCCAAGATTTCGGCCTGTACGATCAGATCCAGGCGGTCGATGGCGTGGCGGTCGTAAAACAGTCCGTCGACCAGGCGCTGAAGGTCGCCGAATTCCTCGGCCTGGAACGATCCGTACTCCATAGTGCCTCCTTGGGCGCTTCATGCCGGCATGCGCGGCGATTCGTAATTTATTGCGATGGACTTAATCTATCACGGCTTCATAACGTTGTGACGGTGGCGGTCTATACTTAGAAGAATTGCAACGTACCGCTTCGTGAAAGGTCGCACCCATGCAGACGATCTACCAGAAGATGGAAACCACCGAACTCGATGCCGCCATCGAGGCGCTCAAAGCCGAGGTCGCCGAGGTCAAGGCCAAGGGCCTGGCGCTCGACATGGCCCGCGGCAAGCCGTCGCCCTCCCAGGTGGACATCTCTCGACCCATGCTCGATATCCTCAATGCCGATGCCGACCTGCACGACGGCAACGTCGACTGTTCCAACTACGGCTGCTTTGAGGGCATTCCCTCGGCACGCAAGCTGGCGGGGGAGTTCCTGGGCTGCCCCGCCGAGCAGACGCTCGTGCTGGGTTCGTCGAGCCTGCTGATCGAGCACGACATCGCCGGTATGTTCTGGCGCTGCGGCTCGTGCGGCAGCGAGCCCTGGGATGCCTACGAGGCTGCCCACGACGGCAAGAAGGTCAAGTTCCTGTGCCCTGTTCCCGGCTACGACCGCCACTTTGGCATCACCGCCGATCTGGGTATCGAGAACGTTCCCGTCGCGATGACCGACAACGGCCCCGATATGGACGAGATCGAGCGTCTCGTTGCCGCCGACGATTCCATCAAGGGCATCTGGTGCGTGCCCAAGTATTCCAACCCCACGGGTATCACCTTTAGCGAGGACACCGTGCGCCGCCTGGTCGAGATGCACACGGCCGCGCCCGATTTCCGCATCTTCTGGGACAACGCCTACTGCGTGCACGACCTGTACGACGAGACCGACGAGCTCGCCAACATCTTTGATCTTGCCCGCACGGCGGGCACCGAGGACCGCGTGGTGGCATTCGCCTCGACGTCCAAGATCACCTTCCCGGGTGCCGGTATCGGCTTTATCGGTGCGAGCCCCGCGGTTATCGCGGAGTTCTCCAAGCGCCTGAAGGCCGGCCTCATCAGCGCCGATAAGCTCAACCAGCTGCGTCACGTGCGCTTCCTTCCCACCATCGAGGCGGTCAAGGAGCACATGAAAAAGCATGCCGAGTTCCTGCGCCCGCGCTTTGAGGCTGTCGAGCGAAAGCTCACCGAGGGCTTGGGCGACACGGGCTGCGCCACCTGGACGCACCCCCGCGGCGGCTACTTTGTAAGCTTCGATGGTCCCGAGGGCTCGGCCCGGAAGGTCGCCGCGCTCTGCGCCGACCTGGGCGTCAAGCTCACGCCGGCTGGTGCCACCTGGCCTTATGGCAAGGATCCGCGCGATACCAACATCCGCATCGCGCCGAGCTATCCCACGGTCGAGGACCTGGAGGCCGCGCTCGATGTGCTGGTGCTGGCCGTCAAGCTCGTCGCTGCCGAGCTTGCGCGTGCCGAGCGCGCCTAACGCGCGGCTTCCCGTACTATCCGCACCTTCGATACGTAAAGGAGCATATACATGGATTTGGGTATTTCCACCAACCCCACGCCAGAGCTCTACACCATTAAGGTAACCGGCGAGATCGACATCTCTAACGCCGATAGCCTGCGCAATGCCATCGACCTGGCGCTCGAGCAGCCCACTGAGGCCGTTGAGCTCGATTTTGCCCAGGTGAGCTACATCGATTCAACGGGCATTGGCGTGCTCGTGGGCGCCGCGCACCACGCGGTCGACCACGGCAAGCGTTTTAGCTGCACCAATGTGCAGCCCCCGGTAATGCGCGTGGTTCAGCTGTTGGGTGTCGACCAGGAGATTTCGATCACCGCTGCATAATCTTTGCCCCCAAAAGGGCGTGCCGTTTGGCATATGTTTGTGATGCGCTCGGACGTTTTGGCGTCCGGGCGCTATACTTGACCGAATGAATAGACGAGTTCCGGCCGAATGGCGCGGTGCGGGCTCGACTCACATCGAGCCTTGGAGGTATGTGTGTTTGGTATTGGAGAGGGTGAGCTCGCGATCATCGTGGTCTTCGGCTTTTTGCTGTTTGGCCCGGATAAGCTCCCGCAGATGGGCCGCACGATCGGCCGTGCCATCCGTCAGTTCCGCGAGACGCAGGAAAAGATGACGGCCGTTGTTCAGTCCGAGATTATCGATCCGGTAAGCGAGGCCGCGTCGGCCCCGGTCAAGCCCAAGAAGGCTGCTGCGACCGACGACGATTCCGATGCGGACGAGGATGCCGCCGAGACGGCAGCGCCCGCCAAGAAGGAGACCTTTGCCGAGCGTCGCGCCCGTCTTGCTGCCGAGAAGGCCGCGAGCGAGGCTGCCGCCGAGGGCGAGAGTGCTGCTGAGGAGTCCGAGGCCGAGGGTGCCGAGCCTGCCGCTGCCGCCGAGCCTGTCGTCGAGCCCGAGCCTGCTGCAGAGCCGGAGCCCGAGCCCGAGCCGGCAGAGCCCACGACGGCCGACCTCTACGCCCGTCGTCCCCGCAAGCGCAAGGCCGTCGTCGACCAGCTCGCTCGCGAGCTCGAGGCCGAGGACGACGCCGCTGCCGCCGATGCCCCGAAGGGAGGCGATGAGTAATGCCTATCGGACCTGCGCGCATGCCGCTCTTCGATCACTTGGGAGAGCTCCGTCGCCGCCTGACCATCGTGGTCGTGTCGGTGTTTGCCGCCGCCATCGTGCTGTATTTCGCCACGCCCGTGGTGCTCGACATCCTGGAAGACCCCATCCGCTCCTTTGTGCCGGACGGTAAGTTCTACATCACCACCACGCTCGGCGGCTTTGGCTTGCGCTTCTCGCTGGCCATCAAGATGGCCGTGGTCATGTGCACGCCCATGATCATCTGGCAGATTCTGGCATTTTTCCTGCCGGCACTGCGTCCCAACGAGCGCAAATGGGTTGTGCCCACGGTGCGCGCCTCGACGGTGCTGTTCTTCCTGGGCGCCATCTTCTGCTACTTCATCATCATCCCGGCGGGCTTTGAGTGGCTCATCGGCGAGACTTCGGCCGTCGCCACGGCGCTGCCCGACCTGGAGAACTACGTCAACATGGAGCTGCTCTTTATGATCGGCTTTGGTGTGGCGTTTGAGCTGCCGCTCATCATCTTCTACCTGTCCGTCTTCCACATCGTGTCCTACGCGGCCTTCCGCGGCGCCTGGCGCTACGTGTACGTGGGCCTGCTTGTGGGCTCGGCTGTGATTACGCCCGACGGCTCGCCCGTTACGCTGGGCCTCATGTATGGTGCCCTGCTCTCGCTCTACGAGATTTCGCTCGCCATTGCCCGCGTGGTCATTACCGCGCGCGAGGGCAAGGAGGGCTTGTTTGTGAGCCGTCTGGACCTGTTCTCGGACGATGAGGACGACGAGGAGTAAATCGGTATGCACGAGGTTGGCATTGTCAACGGCATACTCGATACAGTGATTCGCGCGGCGCGTGGGGCGGGGGCCTCGCGCGCCGTTTTGGTAACGCTGCGTATCGGGGATATGACCGAGGTCGTGCGCGAGGCGCTCGACGTTGCGTGGGAGACGTTTCGCGACGAGGACCAGCTCACGCGGGGCTGCGAGCTCGCGGTTGAGGAGATTCACCCACAAAGTGAATGCCTGGACTGCGGCGAGGTCTTCGACCACGATCGCTTCCACTGTCGCTGTCCCCAGTGTGGTGGTGCCAACGTGCGCCTACTGCACGGCCGCGAGCTCGATATCGCGAGTATCGAAATCGAAACCCCCGACGATTAGCCCGCTAGCCATCTGGTGATGGGGTATAAAGGGGCCAAAGTAAGGAGCGCTAAGTATGGCTGAGAAAACGATTGATATCGCGTCGCCGATTCTGTCGCGCAACGAGCGCCTGGCAGATCAGCTGCGTCAGCGATTTAATGAGACAAACACCTATGTGATCAACGTCTTGTCGAGCCCCGGTTCGGGCAAGACCACCACGATCCTGGGCACCAACGAGCGCCTGCGTGACAAGGCCGGCCTGCGCTGTGCCGTCATCGAGGGCGATATCGCCTCGGATGTCGACGCCATCACCATGAAGGAAGCCGGCATGCCCGCCATCCAGATCAACACGGGCGGCCTGTGCCACCTCGAGGGCAACATGATCATGGAGGCCGTTGACGCGTTTGACCAGGCCGTTGGGCTCGATAACATCGACGTCATTTTTATCGAAAACGTGGGCAACTTGGTCTGTCCGGTCGACTTTGACCTGGGCGAGAACCTGTCCATCATGATTCTCTCGGTGCCCGAGGGCGACGACAAGCCTATCAAGTACCCGGGCATCTTCCAGCACGCCGGCGCACAGCTGCTCAACAAGATAGACGTGGCCCCGGCTTTCGATTTTGACATGGATAGGTATACTAAGACACTCGATGACCTCAATCCGCAGGCGCCGCGGTTTGCCGTGAGCGCGCGCAAGGGCGAGGGCATGGATGCCTGGTGCGATTGGCTCATCGGGCAGATCGAGCAAGCAAGGGCGTAAATCGGCCGCCATACGGGCGGGCGTAGCCGCAGAGACACGAGATAGGAGCCTCTTTTGAAGCTCATCATCGCCGAGAAAAATGACGCCGCGCGTCAGATCGCCGAGCGTCTGTCCACGGGTAAACCCAAAAAGGACAAGGTGTACAACACCGCCATCTACCGTTTTGAGTGGAAGGGCGAGGAGTGCGTGACCATCGGCCTGGCCGGTCACATCCTTGCGCCCGATTTTTGCGACAGCGTGCTGTTCGATAAAAAGCTGGGCTGGTATTCGGTTACCGAGGACGGCGAGATGCTACCGGCCGACATGCCCGATGGCCTGGCACGCCCGCCCTACGACACCAAGCGCAAGCCGTTTCTTGCCGACGGCATCTCCATCAAGGGCTGGAAGCTCGAGAGTCTGCCGTATCTCACCTGGGCACCCGTCATTAAGCTGCCGGCCGAGAAGGAACTCATCCGCTCGCTTAAGAACCTCGCCAAAAAGTCCGACAGCGTCATCATCGCCACGGACTTCGATCGCGAGGGCGAGCTGATCGGTTCGGACGCCCTCAACAAGGTGCGCGAGGTGGCGCCCGACTTGCCGGTCGCCCGCGCCCAGTATTCTTCGTTTTCCAAGGCAGAGAGTTGCGCTGTGATATCGGGGAGTACGAAGAAAGTG
>CAJMSL010000012.1 GCA_905216045.1 uncultured bacterium | reverse complement strand
ATGAGCCACCAGGCACCGGTGATGACAAACGACAGACGCGTTGCCAGCATGGTGGGGACGCCAAGAGCGGGGCCACCCATGATAAGCGCCAGGCAGATGATGAACGGCACGGTGGAACCGATGTAGCCCCAGGCATAGCCCGAGCTGGACACGGCGTCCATGCGCTCATCGGTGGTAATGTCGGGCAGCATGGCGTCGTAGAACGTCATGGAAGAGTTAAGGCCGATGGTGCACAGCACGTACACGGTCAAAAATGCCATGGCGGACATGGGGATAGCCTGCGCCAGGCAAAGAACCAGGCCCGTGAGGAAGAAGCCCAAGAAGAACTTGATCTTGTTGCCGGCGTAATCGGCAAGCGCGCCCAGAATGGGCATGAGCATGGCAATGACCAGCGAGGCAATCGTCTGCGCGTTGCCCCAGGCGACCACCAGGTCTGCCGAGGAAGCACCGGTATTGATGGCGTTAAAGTAGATGGGCACCACCGAGGTATTGAGCAGCACGAGGGCCGAGTTGCCCACATCGTACATAACCCAGTTACGCTCGAGCTTGGTGTATTTCATGGACAGGGCCCCTTCGTATTCGCCCGATATGCAGTTAGTTCATCGTACCCCAATTGTCCAGAAGCGCCGGTAAGGATTCGGCAAAGGGGCACGCACGAGCCCTACTCCTCGCGGTCGAACTCTTCGTCGGCGCCGAGCACGCGACCGCTGTAATTGACGTGGTTGGTCACGGCTTCCATATCGCCGGTCTCGATAAAGCGGGCGACGGTGAGCTCGTAATCGAGCAGCGCGCGGTCAAAGACCTCGGGGAAGCTCTCGTTCGAGACCTCGTCGGTAAAGGGGTTCTTCCATGCCAAGTGGACCAGGTTGCCGGTACGCTCGGGCAGCTCGGTCGTCACGCGGTGAGCAAGGCCATCGAGCAGCGAGTAGTCGTGCACCAAGCCCTCAACCAGCGAGATCGCGCGCGTCTTTGCGGAGCCGGCCGGCTCAATCGCGCGGTAAAGTCGCTGCATATTGGCAACGGCAGCACCGTACTCCCCCGCCGGAATGTCAATGCCGTACACGCGTCCGGCAACATAGCTCATCAGCACGCCGGCCACGCGATTGATGCGATCAGTGGTGACGATCTCGCCCGCCGGCGGGTAATCGTCAACCGTAGCGCCATCGCGTTTAAGCTGCAGCATCAGCACATCCAGGTCGCTCTCGATCACGGCATGGACCTGACTGCTCGAATCCTCAAGCTCTGAATCGGACTCGACAATGCCAAACTGCTGCTCATAGACAAAGGGATGAGCGTTGCGGTCGAGCACGTAATGAGACAGCAGGCCCAGCGCAAAGGCGCGACCCAAGCTGGCGTCGCGCGGCAGCAGATGCGACACGCCGTCGCGTAGGCACGCGAACTGGCGAGACATGCGCGACCGATGCATGACCTGCGCCAGCAGCGTGCAGTCGGGAACACGCGGTGTCAGAATGTGAAAGAAGAACGGGTCGGGGCCTTGGTTGCCCAGGATAAAGGCGATGCGCTCCTCGTCGGACGTAATAACGCCCTGCGGAAGACGGTCGATGCTTTCCTCGCCAAACAGATGATGCGTAATGAGCGCGGGCATAATAATCCTTTCGATTTCATTCGATGCAATCCATTATGCCCACCGCACAGTCATGCCAAACCTGCAACGGCAAACGATGGCGCACCGACCCTTACGCAAGCCCCAAGTGCGATTTGACCTCGGCAGCGCGACGGCGTGAAACGGGCACCGTCGAGCGCACACGGTCGAGCCTGAGCTCCATCAGGCCCGTGGAGCCGATCTCGACATTGTGCACGTCTTCCAAATTAACCAGATAGCTGCGATGGACGCGGATAAAGCCCTCGGAGGCCAAGCGACGCTCGAGCGAGGAAATCGACTCATTGATCAGATACGTCCCCTCGGCACAGACCGCATTGCAAAAATCGGCGCGCGCCTCAAAGTAGCAGACATCCGCCACGGGAATGAACACCTTTTTGCCCCCGCGATCCACCGTCAGGCGCAAAGGCTGGCGCGGAGCATGGACGACACGGCGAGCGCCCAGGGCAGTCTCGATCTTGTCGAGCGCCTTTGACAGGCGGGCATCCTCGACCGGCTTGACGACGTAATCGACAGCATCGAGGTTATAGGCATCGGCCGCATACTCGGCAAATGCCGTCACAAACACCACGACCGGCGGCCTCTTTAGGTTTTGCAGGGTCTCGGCAAGCTCAATTCCCGAGCGACCGGGCATGGTAATGTCTAAAAACAGCACGTCGGGCTTGCTCGACAGAATCAACTCCACGGCTTCGGTGACATTGCCCGCCTCGGCAATCTGACCCACACGCATATCCTTTTCCAACAGATAGCGTAGCTCAGCCCTAATTGGAGGCTCGTCATCAACCACCAAGATGTTCCAGCCTTCGGACATATGCGCTTCCCCTCTTTTTCTCTCAATCCAACCGCGTGCTACACCGTTAGCGGCGCCGGCTCATGCGGCTCGCCGTTCAACTCAACGATGACCTGCGTTCCCACGCCCTCCTGGGACTTCACGCGCATGCCAGAATCTTCTCCGTAAAAGAAATGGATGCGCTGAAGCACGTTGAAGAGCGCCAGGCCGCAACCTCGCTTGACGGAGCCGTCGGCGGTAATGCTCTCGGGCTCCTCTCGGCGATGCTGCTCAAACAGATGCGCGCAGACTTCTTCGCTCATTCCGATGCCGTCGTCTTCGACGATGATCTCCAAGCCGTCATCGGTCTCAAAAGCCCTAACACGAATAGAAAGCGGCTCGATCTCGCGCTGCGCATGCTTGATGCAGTTTTCGAGCAGCGGCTGTAAGATAAACGGCGGCACCAGGCTGTCGCGCACCTCAAAGTCGATGTCGACCGAGACGCGCAGACGGCCGTCGCCATACCGGGCCTGCATAAGATTGATATAACGAGCGCCCTGTTCCACCTCGTGTTCGAGCGTGGTGAGCGTATCGGAGTCAGAAAGCGTCTGACGATAATAGTTGGAGAAGTCGATCAGCAGCGATCGCGCCTTGTCGGGCTCGGTTCGAACGAGCGACACGATCGTGCTAATGGTATTGAACAGAAAATGCGGGTCGACCTGCGACTGCAGGGCACGCAGCTCCACGCGGGCCGTAAGCTCGTCCTGGCGCTCGAGCTCAAAGCTCGCGAGCTGCGTGGAAATGAGATCGGCGAAACCCGAGGCAAGCGCCGTCTGGCGCATATCGATGCTGCTCAGGCGCGGGTAATACAGCTCGAGTGTGCCCACGCAATGCCCGCGCACGGTAAGCGGCGCGACAATGCCGGCGCGCAGGCGGGGAAAATAACCGCCCGTCTCACTGGAGGCGTCACGCGAAAACACGCTCTGCTCGCCCGTCTCAATCACGCTGAGCGTGGTCTTGAGCACTACCGGGGTTCCGGCAGGGCACTTTGCCGAGTCCTCGCCCCAGCTTGCCAGCACCTGCTTGCCGTCGGTAAAGCAGATGGCAGAAGCGATGGTCTCGGACAGGATGATTTTAGAGGCACCCAGGGCCGCTTCGGGCGTAAGACCGCGCGACGTATAGGCGAATATTTTTGATGCGATGGCGAGCGTACGGTCGGTTGCGCTCGATGTGAGGTCGTCGGGGACCACAAAGACATACGAGAAGAAGAAGCACAGCATGACCAGGCCGGCAATGACGACAACGCCTGGAACGGGATTGGGGTTATCGGTTAAATCCCAGATAAGCAGCAAGATAAGCGCCGGAACGACGACACCAAGTAGGATGGCCTGAACCACATGCTGGGCCGTACGAAAGACCTTAGTAGAGTTGTAACTCTTGCCCAGAATCAGCCTATTGAGATCCACCGTCATCCCCTTCTTACTGACGCACCCCATAGCAATAAAGAGGGCCGCAAGCGACCCTCTCCATTGCATTATGCAATCAAAAACTGTGTTTTACATCCAGCCATCGACAAACGGTATCTTAGGCGCTGTATTTGTTGGCCTCGCCAAAGGTGCCAGCCTCGACGATCCAGCCGTCCTTCATGATGACGTCCATGTTGTCGGTGTTGAGCACGTGGATGTCGGCGGCGACGTCACCGTTGACGACCAGCAGGTCGGCGCACTTACCGGCCTCGATGGAACCGGTCTCGTCCTCGATGTGGCACATCTTGGCACCGTTGAGGGTGGCGCAGGTGATGGTCTCGACCGGGGTGAAGCCGATCTTATCGACGAACTCGTACATCTCCTCGATGGAGCAGGTGCCGTACGGGGTGACGAAGGAGAAGGAGTCGGAGCCGATCGTCATGACGACGCCGCGCTTCTTGGCCTCGCGCAGGCAGTCGTAGTTGCGCTGCAGTTCCTTCTCGACCAAGGTGCCCTCGTACTTGTCGTGCAGCTCGGGGACGTAGATGGGCGGATAGGTGGCGTACCAGGTGGGCAGGAAGGCGATCGTCGGGGTGAAGAAGGTGCCCTGCTCGGCCATGAGGTCCATGGTGCGCTCATCGATATCGAAACCGTGAATCAGCTGCTCGCAGCCAAAGCGAACGGAATCGTAGGCAGCGGCGTGGTTGTTGTAGCAGTGGCTCCACACGGGGATGCCGACCATCTTTGCCTCTTCGACTACGGCCTGGATCTCCTCGGAGCAATAGTGCTGGTCGCGACCGGAGTCCCAGCGCCAGATGCCGCCACCGGTAGCCCAGATCTTGATGGCATCGGGGTTCTCGCGCAGGCGACGACGGACGGCCTTGCGCAGATCCCAAGGGCCGTCGACCTGGTCGCCCCAGGGATGGGATTCCTTGTTGAGCTCCTGGGTGCAGTGATGGGAGTCACCGTGGCCGGCAACGCGGCAGAAGCCGAGGCCGGTGGCCAGAACGCGCGGGCCCTTGAAGACGCCCTTGTCGATGCAGTCACGGATCTGGATACCAAAGCGGCCGATTTCGCAGACGGTGGTGAGGCCGTGGGTGAGGCAGTCGTAGGCCTGCTTGACGGCGACGGCCTGCTTCTCGAGGAGCGGCTGCATGACCCAATCGGTGTCATCGTCGGTCAGGTTGCCCGAGAAGTGCAGGTGGGTGTCGATCAGGCCGGGAAGGACGGTCTTGCCGGCGGCGTCGATGACCTCAACGCCCTCGGGAAGGTCCTGCATAGCGCCGGCGTACTCGATCTTGCCGTTGTCGTCGACGAGAACGAGGGAGTTCTCGACCGGCTCGGCACCGGTACCGTCGATGAGCTTGCCGCCAACGATTGCATACTTAGTGGACATGGTTCCTCCTTATGGATCCATATAGTGGGCGAGGCCGTGTTGGGTTAAGGCCTCACAAAGCTACCCAAGTGGTGCCGGGTTCGGTGCGCGGGAGAGAGGGTCCCGCGCACCTGGTCCGCCCCGGCTAGGCGTTACTTTTTGCGGGAATTGGTGAAAGCCATGAGGGCCAGGCCAATAGCCAACCAGCCGATCACGATGCTCCACTCCACCATGTTGAGGGAGGCGGGAGAGAACGGAATCACGAGCAGGCCGATGATGATGGCGCAGGCAGCGATAGCGAGGCCGATGCCAAACTTGCCGCCGGGCACCTCGTAGGGACGAGGCAGGTCGGGCTCGGTGAAGCGCATGCGCAGGCAGGCGAGGGCGACCATGCCGCAGGAGAAGATGAAGGCGAGAGCCGACACGTTGGTCAGGGGAATGAGCATGTTCTTGCCCAGGAACGGACCGATGACGGTGATGACGCCCAGAACGACGCAGGCGAGCTTGGGAGCGCCGGACTTGGGGTCGACCTCGGCGAATTTCTCGGGCAGCTGGCCCTTGCGGCCCATGGCGAGCATGATGCGGCTCGTGGCGCCGTAGAAAGAGTTCATCGGGCCCATGGGTCCAAGCGTGGCGATGACGAGCATGGCCAGGTACAGGAGCATGTTGATGCCCTTGAGGCAGGCAAGCGCGGGAACCGGGCTCTTAACAAACTCATGCCAGTCGAGGATGGTGCCGAACGAGTAGATGCAGACCATGTAGAAGCCGCCGGCGGCCAGCAGGGCCAGGGAGATGATCTTGCCGAACTTGTTCCAGTTGAGGCCCTCGGCTGCCTCCTCAGCCTGCTGAGGAATGGTGTCGAAACCGGCGTAGAAGAACGGGGTCAGAACCAGGACCGACACGATGCCGGCGAACAGGCTGGTGCTCTCGGTAGCGGCCTTGCCGCCGCCAGCGCCGGTGACCTGGGAGAACACGGGCATGGCGTTGTCCGGCGAGCCGGTGAACAGCGAGACGCCCATGGCGAGCAGCATGCCGCAGAGCAGGGCCTTGGTCAGGAAGGCCTGGAGCTTGGCGGCCGAGCTGGCACCGCGGAAGTTGAGGAAGATGACGTAGGCTGCAAAGCCGAGCGCGATCAGCGTCGGGAACAGGTAAACGTCGGCGCCCAGGATGGTGTAGAGCTTGACGGCGCGCAGCCACTCAAGACCGGGCAGGCTGCCGAACATCTCGGACACGAGGGTCGAAATGGCGATGGCCTCCCACGGGCACAGGATGCCATTGCCCAGCGCCAAAAGCCATCCGGTGATGTAGCTCAGCGTACGGCCAACGCTACGATCGACATACTCGACGATGCCGCCCGAGATGGGGATAGCAGCCGTGAGCTCACCGAAAACAGCTCCGACGGGCACGAGGAAGATTGCACCCAAGAGGAATGCGATCATAGCGGGAACGGGACCGCCGCCCACGACCATCCAGTCGCCGACCTGCAGAACCCAACCGGTACCGATGATGGCACCGAAACCGATGGTGAAGAAGTTCCAGAGCGAAAGCGTTTTCTTCATGCCGCCGTTATCCTCGACTGCAACTTCTGCGTTCTTGTCCGCCATTGTTCCCCTCCTTTCCTTTTTGACGCCCCTTGACGTCACCCCTTGCGCGGTCCGTTTCGCCGCGCTCTTTTATTTCGTGGCTTTAAGATACGGCCTTGGCGCAGCAGCTCCGCTTGTAGCTCGACCGAAGGCAGAACTGCAAAACGAACGGCGCCGTTTTTGGGACGAACGGCACGGTTTGCCGCTCATTGTTGCCGCCCGCCCGACGGGCGTACGCTCATCGGACGCATATTGAGATGTTTTTGAGGCCGTGTGTTTTGCGCCTTTCGTACCGTTTACCGAGCTTTTGACGCGCAGACCCATTTGTTGCACATCTTTTTTGTAGGATGGACAGGTTATACATGAGACAAGGCGGTACGAATGGCATACGGATACAACGACGGCGATCAACGGCGACAAAGCGTTCGCCTTGCTGGCCGTACCACGCCGACGCCCAGAAGTGCCACGAGCAGCAATCCGCAACGTCCCCAAGAGCAACCCAGGCCTTCGTCTCGGCAGCAGACAAGCAGAACGCGGCAGAGTGGCCGTCCGAGCGCGGGCACAAGCGCGCAGCAAGATAGCCGCTTGGGTGCGCGCACTCGACAGCGTCAGGCCGAGGTTCCGCAACTGCGCCGTAACGGCGCACGTCAGCCCGGCATCCATATCAACCGCTTCTTTTCGCATCCCCAAGGCGGACGCGACGGCAAGCCTTACCGCTCGACATCGCACGTGAATGCCCCCGCCCTGCCGGCCCGTCGACTTCGCCTCGCACTGTGCTCTATCCTCACCTGTCTGGTCTTTGTGCTTATGAGCTCCTGTATGTCCCACGGCTCGGCCGGTCTCCAACCCACCGCCGAGGACAAGCTGCTCAAGGCCCCCGTCGCGCCCGGTTATTCTTTCGCCTTTTCGACCCCGCGCTCGCAATGGCAAGCCGGCGCGATGCCCCATATCTATCAGATCGACCCTGCGTGGTCGGAGCTGCCTTACGCCGGCGGCACCATCCGCCAAAATGCCTGCGGGCCTACGTGCCTCACCATGGTCTACATCTTTAAGACGGGACGCACCAATATGACCCCCGTCGATATGTGCGCGCTTTCCGAGGCGGGCAATTACGCCCCCACCGGCGCAACCGAATGGTCGTTTATGACGAGTGGCGCGTGGCAGTTGGGACTTAACGGAACGGAACTTCATATCGATCGCAGCTCCATCACTCAGGCGCTGCGTTCGGGAGCGCCCGTCATCGCCGCCGTTCGGCCGGGCACCTTTACCAGCGTTGGACACTACATTGTGCTTTACGGTATTGACGACGCCGACCAGATTGGAGTCTTCGATCCCAACTCGGCCAGCCGCAGCGCCCGCCGCTGGGGCGCCGTAGAGGTCCTTAACGAAGTCGAAGCCATGTGGGCCTACTACTAGTCATTGGGGATACTAGTCATTGGGGACAGACTTAAATGAGTGCTCGTTGGGGACAACCCTTGCGGACGCCACTCATGGCGGCCAGACAGAACCGTCCCTAAGTGCCGGGCTGAAACAAAAGTCCCGCAGTCGGAGCGGACCGCGGGACTCATGAAGAGAGGCTAGTTTGTGGGCGCCTTGCCCGGCGCCCACGAGAGAGGCAATGGAGTAGAGGCTACTCGTGGATGCGGGTACCGGAGAGGCCGGCCATGGTCTCGGCGGCCTTGTCCAGGGCGCCGATGATGCAGGTGCGGCCCTTGCGGGAACGGGCGAACTTGATGGCGGCGCGGACCTTGGGCTCCATGGAACCCTTGCCGAACTGGCCCTCGTCGGCCAGGCGCTCGGCCTCGTCGGCGGTGATGTCCTCGAGCTCCTCCTGGTTGGGCTTGCCAAAGTTGATGGCGACATGCTCAACGGCGGTCAGCAGGAACAGAACGTCGGCGTCGCAGTCCTCGGCCAGCAGCTCGCCGCCCAGGTCCTTGTCGATGACGGCGGGGACGCCCTTGTAGCAGCCCTTGTTCTCGTAGTCGCGGACGACGGGGATGCCGCCGCCACCGCAGGCGATGACGATGAACTCGTTGTCGAGCAGGTTGAGGATGGAGTCGGCCTCGACGATCTTCTTGGGATCGGGGGAAGCGACGACGCGACGCCAGCCGCGGCCGGAATCCTCGACGAAGACCTTGGAGGGATCCTCGGCCATGAACTCCTTGGCCTGCTCCTCGGTGTAGAAGGGGCCGATCGGCTTGGTCGGGTTCTTGAACGCGGGATCGTCCGGGTCGCACTCGATCTGGGTGACGACGGTTGCGGCGTGCCAACGCTTATAGCGCTTGTGCATCTCGCGGCCGATGCCCTGCTGCAGGTGATAGCCGATGTAGCCCTGGGACATGGCGCCGCACTCGGGCAGCGGCATCTCGGGGGTGCCGATGGCGTCGTGGGCAGCGGCGAAGGCGTTCTGGATCATGCCGACCTGCGGGCCGTTGCCGTGGGTGATGATGATCTCGTTGCCCTGCTCGATCAGGCCGAGGAGAGCGTGAGCGGTGTTGCTCACGGCCTCGATCTGCTCAACGGGATTGTTGCCGAGGGCGTTGCCGCCAAGGGCGACGACAATACGATCGGGCTTGCCGTAGGGTTTGGACATGCGTGCCTCCTTATCGAAGAGTAGCGTACATCACGGCTTTAATGGTATGCATGCGGTTCTCTGCCTCTTGGAAAACGCGAGACTTATCGGACTCGAAGACCTCGTCGGTGACCTCCATCTCGGTTACGCCAAACTTCTCCGCGATTTCCGCTCCGATGGTGGTCTTGGTATCGTGGAAGCTCGGGAGACAATGCATGAAGATAGCGTTGGGGTTTGCCTTCGCCATGACCTCCGAGGTTACGCGGTACGGGGAGAGCAGCTTGATACGGCTCTTCCAGAGCTCCTCAGCCTGGCCCATGCCAACCCAGACATCGGTGTAAATAACATCGGCATCCTTTACACCTTCATCGATGTTGTCAGTAAGCTGAATGGTGCAGCCATTTTCCTCGGCGATCTTCTGGCAAGTCTCAAGCAGCTCGGGATCAAAGTGGGTAGCGCCCTCAACGTCGCCTTTCGGCCCACAAGAGCAGAAGTTGATGCCGAGCTTGGCGCAGATCACCATGAGGGAATCGCTTACATTGCCCTGCTCCTTGCCGAGATAGGTCAGCTTGAGGCCACGCGTGTCGCCGAATTCCTCGCGCATCGTAAGGATGTCCGCCAAAGCCTGGGTCGGGTGATACTCATTGGTGAGACCATTCCACACGGGAACGCCGGCTTTATCGGCAAGCTCCTCAACAATGGACTGGTCAGAGCCGCGATACTCGATACCGTCGTACATGCGACCAAGCACGCGGGCGGTATCCTCAATGGACTCCTTTTTGCCCATCTGCGACGAACCGGGATCAAGGTAGGTTACACCTAAGCCGAGATCCATACCGCCCACCTCGAAAGCGCAGCGCGTACGCGTCGAAGTCTTCTCAAACAGCAGAACGATGTTCTTGCCCTCAAGATAACGATGGGGAGCGCCCATGCGCTTGAGATTCTTAAAGTCCCTCGAAAGCTCGAGCATATACTCGATCTCCTCGGTAGTGAAATCAAGCAGGGTCAGAAAACTACGACCAGAAAGATTCAGTGCCATGATAGGTTCCTTTCATTATTAACCTAATTGATGAGTGCGCGGCGCGCGAAGAACGCGCATCCGCATATCTCGGACCAGAACGGAATTAAATCTCTTCGCGCCAGAACGGCATGGTCATGCAGCGCGGGCCACCACGACCACGAGACAGCTCTTCGGAAGGAGCAACCAGCAGCTCAACGCCCGCCTTATAAAGCGCATCATTGGTAACAACGTTGCGCTCATAGACGCACACCTTACCCGGCGCGACAGCAAGCGTGTTGGAACCATCGTTCCACTGCTCACGGGATGCCTCGATCGGATCGCCGGCACCGCATTCGATCATCGTGATATGGTCGATACCGGTTGCCATTTCAAGAATCTGCTGAATCGTTCCCTCGATCTCCTCGATACAGACCTCGCCATCCGAATCGCCCTTGGTGAGTCGATAGGCACGAAGCGTCTCGTAGATACCGGGGTAGACGGTAAACTTATCGTAATCAACCTGAGTGCAAACCGTATCAAGATGCATATAGGCATAGCCGTGGGGGATCTTGATGGCAAATACCTGCTCGATCTCAGACTCTCCCGTGCCCCAGAACAGATTCTTGGCAAGCTGGTCGATGGCTGCGGTCTGGGTACGCTCGGAAATACCGATTGCAAGCGTGGTGGCGTTAATATTCAGAACGTCGCCGCCTTCGATATGCCAATCGCTATTGTGGTCGTACCAAAGCGGAGCCCCAGCATAATCAGGATGGTGGCGCATGATCGTCTCATAGAATACGACCTCACGGTTGCGCTGATGCCAGTACATGCGGTTCATCATCGCACCCTTGCCGACCACAGCGATCGGATCACGCGAGAAATAGGAGGCGGGCATCGGGAACAAGACCATTTCGTCGGGCTTCAGCTCGTCGCTATCCATGCTCGCAAGGGAACCGCTCACATGCGGAATCTCGAGATCGCGTACGTAGAGGCCGCCCATAGCGGTAAGAACAAACTCTTTGTTGTCCTTGATGGAGTCGAGCTTCTCCACGACTGCCTGACGAAGCGCCAGGTTCTCGATCTTGGCCTCGGGAACGAACTTGTTCATAAACTCGGCACGAGAACCCTCAACCTGATCGAAAGTCTCGGCAAGCAAGTCCTCCATATAAACGACCTCGGCGCCAGCACCGCGAAGAAGATTAGTAAACTCGTCATGCTCTCGCTGAGCATACTCGAGATAAAACGCGTCATGAATCCAGGCGCGCTCAAAATCCTCCGCCTTCATGTTTACCAGGTCCAAGCCCGGTCGGTGCACGCATACCTTCTTGAGGGCACCAATTTCGCTATGAACGTTCAGACCTTTGCTCATCATCGTTCCTTTCTGGATTAGAGCTCAATTGTTATTGCAATGGCTTACAAAGTTGTCGTTTCGTTTGCTAGACAATCGGAAGCAGACCGGATACCGCGGTAAATACGAGACAGACCGCACTGACCACAAGGAAGAACTTCCAGGAAACTCGCCACCACTGGCCAAGAGAGATCTTGCAAACACCAAGACCGGCGACAAGCATTGCGCTGGTGGGGGAAATCAGCGACATCGCTGCAGATCCCATCGAAAGGCCAGTAACCGCAGCTTCTGGATTTAGCCCCATGAGCTCAACCAGAGGCCCAAAGATGGGGATGGTGAGCGCCGCGATGCCCGAAGAGCTGGGAACCAGAATCGAAAGCAAGTTGTCAACGACATACAAAATGCTGGTAAAGAGAACAGGGGGGATTCCGGCAAGGCCAGTCGCAAGAGCGTTTAGGACCGTATCGATAATCAAGCCATCGTTGGCGATAACCAAAATGCCTCGAGCAAGACCGACCACGACCGCAGAGAAAACAAAGTCTCCCCTACCCTTAACAAACTCTGTAGCAATCTCCTTCTCGCTCATGCCCGATACGATGCCAGACAGGAGCGCCATAGCCATAAAGACTGCAGAGATCTCGTTCATATACCAGCCCTGGGTGACAAGACCCCAGACAATGGCGACGATTCCAAGCACGAATACGATGATTACGGCCTTCTGGCGCCCGGTGAAATCGGCTTCGAGCAGCTCGTCATTTGATGCATGCTCTTTGCGCTTCTCGATATCATCAGCGTAAGCAATCGAGGACTCGGGGTTCTTCTTCACCCTTCGAGCGTACAACACGACCCAGGCAATAGCGATGGCGGTCAGCACAACAAGGGCAACAACGCGAAGCCAGAGCTGGGGATTACCCTGGATATTCAGAATTCCCTGAGCAATCAAAACATTGAAGGGGTTGACCGTCGATGCGATATAGCCAATACGGGCGCCAACGAACACGATCATAAAGGCCGTAATGGAGTCATATCCCATAGCCATAACAATCGGCAGCAAGATGGCAAAAAATGGAAGGGTCTCCTCCGCCATGCCGAACGTGCTACCGCCCAGCGCAAAAACCGCCATCAAAATCGGAATAATCAGGATGTCTTTACTCTTGAACTTCTTAACGATGCGCGCCACGCCGCTGGTGATAGCTCCAGTGGCAGTAATGACCTGAAAGGATCCGCCGACAATCAGAATAAAGGCAACGACCTCAACTGCCTGCTGAATTCCCACCGCAGGAGCCTCGAGCACATCGAACAGGCCTTGCTTCAGGTCAACCTCAGCGCCGTCTTCGTCCGCATAAACCTTTTCAACGGACTCATATGTTCCAGCAACAGTGACCTCGCGTCCGTTGAGCTCCTGCCTCTCAAACGAGCCGGAGGGAACGATCCACGTAAGAGCTGCGGTCAACACCATGAGAATGAAGATAATGGTGTAGACGTGCGGAATTCGTAGCCCACGTTTCTTTTGCACTTCGGCCATTATGCCTCCTTTAGTTTGCAGGTTTTCGATACGAGCTTTTCGCCGGCAACCTTATTATTCGGTTTTCACGCCAGTTGACATTAGATATTTATGCGAATGGATAGTATTAAAAGGCAGACGGGTTTTAGTTGATATATAAGCTCAATTATCGAACTAAATTGATATTTTTTATCAATTGGTGACTTTCAATCAAGAGCTTAAGCCGTCCACCGATACCCACAACATACTCACTTAAACTTCTCCCAGCAGAACGATAATTGACATCAGTCATCATCCGAATTAAAGCGAGCGTTCTAATGCCAATTCATGTCACCAGCGAAATCGGTAAGCTTAAACAGGCCCTTTTATATCGACCCGGTATCGAAACCCAAAACTATCCCGAAGGCCATTTTGGCCAAGTTTTTAGCCTAAGACCATCGAGCAGCCTATTTGACTTGGATAGAGCCCTAGCTGAGTGTGATGCCTATACCTCAGTGCTCGAGCATGAAGGCGTAGAGGTTCTGTATCTCGACCAACTTCTTATAGAAGCGCTTGACTCGTGCCCCGAAGCTCGAGCATCTTTTGTCGATTCCTTTGTCGATGAATGCGGCGCGATTGGCGCCGAGTTGCAGCAAGCAGTCCGCGAGCATCTTGAACACACCCGATCGGCGCAGGAGCTCGTCTCGGCATCGATTGGCGGCATCCGCCACGGGCAAGTTACATACTGCTTCGACGGCGGGGACAGACTCGCCGAATTAACCGGCGAGGCCTATGCCCCTGACGAGCTGCTCGTTAGCCCATTAAACACCATGTGGTTCGTGCGCGACCCGGTAAGCACCATCGGCTCCGGCATCTCCTTCAACCACATGTATTGGCCCGAGCGCAATCGCGAAGTAGCGCTCTACCAAACGATTTTTAAATACCATCCCAATTTCAAGGACACGCCCTCGTTTTATCGTCACGATTCGACCTTCCATATTGAAGGGGGCGATATCATCAATCTTGATGCTCATAATGTCGCAGTCGGCATCTCTCAGAGAACCGAATCTGCAGCCATCGATATGCTCGCTCGTACCCTCCTGTGGAATCCCGACTCGAGCATCGACGCCGTATGGGCAATTGAGGTACCCGAGCGGAGCCTGTGTATCCATCTTGATACGTACCTAAGCCGGGTCGACTACGATACTTTTGTTGTCGACCCCCAGCTACTCGCGGAATCTCGCTCTTATCAGATTACGCGAAATCGAGCAGAGGATCTCTGCCAGATTCACGCCGTCGAAAAAGGAGTCAAGGAGGCACTGGCCGCCGCGCTCGGCATACCCGAGCTTCGTTTTATTCCCTGCGGTGGATCTAATCCCAATTTGGCAGAAAAAGAGTGCACGAATAACGCAGCCAGTGTGCTGTGCCTCCGACCGGGCAAAGTCTGTGTCTATGAAGAGAATCAAGCGACGAACGCTGCTCTTGAACAGGCCGGAATCGATCTTGTCCCCATTTCCATACACGAGCTGACAAACGGCTTTGGCGGGCCCAACTGTTTGTGCTTGCCACTTAGGCGTGATGAATAACATGGCCCAAGGGGATAACATTAAATGCCTTAGAACCCGCGAAGGCTTGACGCAGCAGCAATTTGCCGACATGCTCGGCGTTACCAAAGAAACGGTATGCCGTTGGGAACGTGGACACACCGCCGTCAAGGTGTCGACTCTCGATAAGCTGACCGAGCTTTTCGATGTAACGTTTGATGAGCTCGCCGCAAGTAATAGCGGCCTTGCTTCTGCCGGCTTAAGCTCGCGGCCTGAGAAAAGCCAGAACGTGGCCCAAAACGAAGAATGCGAAATCTATAAAATCGTACGCCGCAACGGTGGCTTTAGTCTTAAGAACAGTGGGCGCGCCTTCGTTCCAGGACCCGTACTTGAAAGGCACCCGGGAGGCTTTCTAGTTCAGATGAACGGCAGCGGCATGTCACGCTGCTATCCGCAAAGCAGTGTTCTGCTGGTCGATCCTGTTGCTAAACCGTGGAACGGATGCACCGTCGTTGCCATGGTAGACGCATCAGCCATAGTTATTCGGCGATATGAAATCCGAGGGAACACGATTGCGCTGTCAACGTATTCCTATTTGACAGAAGAACCCGACTTCACTCTGGACAGGCGTCGCCTTCGTATTTTAGGTGTCGTCGTTTGGTTTCAGGCAACTCACGATCTAACGTACTAGCCTCTTAGTCGTAAATCCCCAAGTGCCGTGCTTGCCCGCGGCAAGAGCGTCCCTTTTGACTAGTCGTTTAAGAACGTCCCCGATGACTACCCACCCATCGGGGACTAGGTAAATAGCAAAAGCCCCGCAGTCGGAGCGGACTGCGGGGCTCATGAAGAGAGGCTAGTTTGTGGGCGCCTTGCCCGGCGCCCACGAGAGAGGCAATGGAGTAGAGGCTACTCGTGGATGCGGGTACCGGAGAGGCCGGCCATGGTCTCGGCGGCCTTGTCCAGGGCGCCGATGATGCAGGTGCGGCCCTTGCGGGAACGGGCGAACTTGATGGCGGCGCGGACCTTGGGCTCCATGGAACCCTTGCCGAACTGGCCCTCGTCGGCCAGGCGCTCGGCCTCGTCGGCGGTGATGTCCTCGAGCTCCTCCTGGTTGGGCTTGCCAAAGTTGATGGCGACATGCTCAACGGCGGTCAGCAGGAACAGAACGTCGGCGTCGCAGTCCTCGGCCAGCAGCTCGCCGCCCAGGTCCTTGTCGATGACGGCGGGGACGCCCTTGTAGCAGCCCTTGTTCTCGTAGTCGCGGACGACGGGGATGCCGCCGCCACCGCAGGCGATGACGATGAACTCGTTGTCGAGCAGGTTGAGGATGGAGTCGGCCTCGACGATCTTCTTGGGATCGGGGGAAGCGACGACGCGACGCCAGCCGCGGCCGGAATCCTCGACGAAGACCTTGGAGGGATCCTCGGCCATGAACTCCTTGGCCTGCTCCTCGGTGTAGAAGGGGCCGATCGGCTTGGTCGGGTTCTTGAACGCGGGATCGTCCGGGTCGCACTCGATCTGGGTGACGACGGTTGCGGCGTGCCAACGCTTATAGCGCTTGTGCATCTCGCGGCCGATGCCCTGCTGCAGGTGATAGCCGATGTAGCCCTGGGACATGGCGCCGCACTCGGGCAGCGGCATCTCGGGGGTGCCGATGGCGTCGTGGGCAGCGGCGAAGGCGTTCTGGATCATGCCGACCTGCGGGCCGTTGCCGTGGGTGATGATGATCTCGTTGCCCTGCTCGATCAGGCCGAGGAGAGCGTGAGCGGTGTTGCTCACGGCCTCGATCTGCTCAACGGGATTGTTGCCGAGGGCGTTGCCGCCAAGGGCGACGACAATACGATCGGGCTTGCCAAGAGGCTTAGACATTGCTGGAATCCTTTCTGTAAAAGGCCTACAACCCATTAATAACCCGCGCCCGTGCAATACGCGAGTTTATTAAGGTTTATATTCTCTTTATCGCTCATTTTATTCATTTTGAAAATAGTTGAACGGTGAACGGTCGTTTTTATCCGCTCAGCGTACAGAACTCCAGCTCAAGCATATCTACGTCATTTACGTGCAACTTTATTTAAATGCAGCGAGGATTATGTCGGATTATGCAAACTACATCTCTGCTAAACACAAAACGGACAGCGTAAAATCTTACTCGCACTATACGAGATTCTATGCACTTATAAGTCGAGTATGCACCCCTGCAAAAACAAGGGGCTTTTCATCCAGCAAAAGGAATAAAGAAGAGCTCCGAAAAGGCGGCAACAGCCAAGTCCCCCATCCATCCCCAAAGTGGCGCGAGGTTTCGCGGCAAAGCCGCGAAACAGCGAAGGGGACGGAATACCCGACCAACCATGTCCTTCATCCGCCCACACAATCCGAGGACGTAGTCGTAGCAGGATCTGAGGGCTGACCTTCGCGGACATTCCGCAGGACGAAAGAACCCCCGCCGCACGTAGTGCGCAGCGGGGGTTCTTTCATGTCCGAGGACGTCCGCGAAGGTCAGCCCTCAGATCCTGCGGTGGGAGACCTAGGCCTCGTTGTACACCGCCTTGAGCTTCAGCAGGTGCTGATAGCGATCCATAGCGGCCTGCTCGTTCTCCTTGAAGAGCTCCTCGGCGCGCTCGGGGAAGGAACGCGTCAGCGAAGCGTAACGGGCCTCGTTCATCAGGAACTCCTGGTAGCCGCCCGCGGGCTCCTTGGAATCGAGCGAGAACTTCTTGCCGGCAGCAGCCTCGGGGTTGAAGCGGAAGAGGTTCCAGTAACCGCACTCGACAGCCTTCTTCATCTCGGCCTGGCAGTTCTGCATGCCACCCTTCTTGATGGAGTGCATCTCGCAGGGGCTGTAGCCGATGATGAGGGACGGGCCGTCGTAGGCCTCGGCCTCGTGAATGGCCTTGAGGGTCTGAGCCGGGTTGGCGCCCATGGCGACCTGCGCCACGTAGACGTAGCCGTAGCTCATGACGATCTCGGCCAGGGACTTCTTCTTGGTCACCTTACCGGCAGCTGCGAACTGAGCGACCTGGCCCAGGTTCGAGGCCTTGGAGGCCTGACCGCCGGTGTTGGAGTAGACCTCGGTGTCGAAGACGAAGACGTTGACGTTGTGGCCGGAAGCCAGGACGTGGTCCAGGCCACCGAAGCCGATGTCGTAGGCCCAGCCGTCGCCGCCGAAGATCCAGAAGGACTTCTTGGTGAGGTAAGCCTTGTCGGCGAGGATCGACTTGGAAGCGTCGCAGCCGCACTTCTCGAGCTCGGCAACGTAGGCGGCGGCAGCGGTCTTAGAGGCCTCGGCGTCGTTGACGGAGTCGATCCAAGCCTGACCGGCGGCCTTGAGCTCGTCGGACGGACCGTCAGCGGCGATGATCTCCTGCGTAGCAGCGATCAGCTTCTTCTGAACGGCCTCGTAGCCAACGGCCATGCCCAGACCGTGCTCGGCATTGTCCTCGAACAGGGAGTTGTTCCACGCCGGGCCGTGACCGTCCTTGTCCTTGCAGTAAGGAGCGGTGGCAGCGGGGTTGCCCCAAATGGAGGAGCAGCCGGTGGCGTTGGAGATGAACATGCGGTCGCCGGCAACCTGGGTCACCAAACGTGCATAGGCGGTCTCGGCGCAGCCGGCGCAGGAGCCGGAGAACTCCAGGTAAGGCTGCTTAAACTGGCTGCCCTTGACGTTGGCCGCGATGAGCTCCTTCTTCTCGGAGACGTTCTCGACCATGTAGTCCCAAACGGGCTGCTGGTCCATCTCCTGCTCGGTGGGAACCATCTCGAGGGCGCCCTTGGGGCAGACCTTGACGCAGTTGGTGCAACCCATGCAGTCGAGCGGGGACACAGCCATGGTGAACTTCATGCCCTTGGCCTTGGGGCCCATGGCGTCGAGCGTGCGGGTAGCCTCGGGCGCGGCGGCAGCCTCGTCCTCGGTCATCGCAAACGGACGGATGGTGGCATGCGGGCACACGTAGGCGCACTGGTTGCACTGGATGCACTTGGTCTCGTCCCAGTGGGGAACGACCACGGCGACGCCGCGCTTCTCGTATGCGGAGGCGCCCAGCTCAAACTGGCCGTCGGCGCAATCGACGAAGGCGGAAACAGGCAGGCTGTCGCCGTCCATGCGATCGATGGGCTCGAGCAGGTTCTTGACCTGCTGGGCGATAGCGGACTTGGTCTCCTCGGAGAGCTCGACGGGAGCGGCATCCTCGGCGGTAGCCCAGTCGGCCGGAACCTCGAACTTACGGAAGGCAGTAGCGCCGGCATCGATGGCCTTGTGGTTGGCGTCGACGATAGCCTGGCCCTTCTTCATGTAGGACTTGGTAGCCGCGTCCTTCATGTACTGCAGGGCGTCCTCGGCGGGCAGGACCTTGGCCAGCGCGAAGAAGGCGGACTGGAGCACCGTGTTGGTGCGCTTGCCCATGCCGACCTTAGCGGCCAGGTCGATAGCGTCGATCAGGTAGACGTTGACGTTGTTGTTCGCGATGTAGCGCTTGGCCACGGCGGGCATGTGCTCGGCGAACTCCTCGTCGCTCCACTGGCAGTTGACCAGGAAGGTGCCGCCCGGCTTGACGTCGCGGACCATCTTGAAGCCCTTAACGATGTAGCTGGGGTTGTGGCAAGCGACAAAGTCGGCCTTGGTCACGTAGTACGGCGAACGGATTGGAGAATCACCAAAGCGCAGGTGCGAGACGGTGACGCCGCCGGTCTTCTTGGAGTCGTACTGGAAGTAGGCCTGGACGTACTTGTCGGTGTGGTCGCCGATGATCTTGATCGAGTTCTTGTTGGCGCCGACGGTACCGTCGCCACCCAGACCCCAGAACTTGCACTCGATGGTGCCGGGGGCTGCGGTGTTGGGCGCATCCTCGGCCTCGGGCAGGCTCAGGTTGGTCACGTCATCGACAATGCCGATGGTGAACTCGCGCTTGGGCTCGTCCTTCTTGAGCTCCTCGAAGACAGCGAACGCGGACGCGGGAGGCGTGTCCTTGCTGCCCAGGCCATAACGGCCGCCGACGACCTTGATGCCCGTCTTGCCGGCCTCGTAGAGAGCGGAGACGACGTCCTGGTAGAGCGGCTCGCCGATGGAACCCGGCTCCTTGGTACGGTCCATGACGGCGATCTTCTGGACGGTCTCGGGGAGAACGTCGACGAAGTGCTTGATGGAGAACGGACGGAACAGACGAACCTTGACCAGGCCGACCTTCTCGCCGTGAGCGTTGAGGTAGTCGATGACTTCCTCGAGCACGTCGCAGAAGGAGCCCATGCACACGACGACGCGGTCGGCATCGGGAGCGCCGTAGTAGTTGAACAGGCCGTAATCGGTGCCGAGCTTCTCGTTGATCTTCTTCATGTAGCCCTCGACGACGGCGGGAAGCTCGTCGTAGACCTTGTTGCAGGCCTCACGGTTCTGGAAGAAGATATCGCCGTTCTCGTGGCTGCCGCGGGTGTGCGGGTGCTCAGGGTTGAGCGCGTGGTCGCGAAAAGCCTGGACGGCGTCCATGTCGCACATCTCGGCCAGATCCTTGTAGTCCCACATGGCGACCTTCTGGATCTCGTGGCTGGTGCGGAAGCCGTCGAAGAAGTTAAGGAACGGGGTCTTACCCTCGATGGCGGCAAGGTGAGCCACCGGCGCGAGGTCCATGACCTCCTGGACGTTGCCCTCGGCGAGCATGGCGAAGCCGGTCTGACGGCAGGCCATGACGTCGGAGTGATCGCCAAAAATGTTCAGGGCGTGGGAAGCGACGCAACGCGCGGAGACGTGGAAGACGCCCGGGAGCTGCTCGCCCGCGATCTTGTACATGTTCGGGATCATCAGGAGCAGACCCTGAGAAGCCGTGTAGGTGGTGGTCAGAGCACCGGCGCCCAGCGAACCGTGAACGGTACCGGCTGCACCTGCCTCGGACTCCATCTCGACGACCTTGACCGGGGTGCCGAAGATGTTCTTGCGACCCTGGGCCGCCCACTGGTCCACATAGTCGGCCATGGGGCTGGACGGCGTTATGGGATAGCTTCCCGCTACCTCGGTGTACGCATACGAAACATATGCGGCCGCCTCGTTGCCGTCCATAGACTTAAACTTACGCGCCATATACCCCTCTCCTCTCATATAGGTATACAGGCCCCGGCGATCGCCGGGATGTTGGCGTGATGGGATTTACGCTGTTGCTTCCAATCATCTGGCAGGCAGGCTCAGCAGCAGGTACGTGGCGTGGAGAGAAGACATGCCGAGGCGAGGGACAGCTGGTGCGCCCCACAGACCCGACCGCCCGTCCTGCACATGACCGAGCGCCGCAAAGGCCGCATGCCGGATGCTCCCGGGCACGCCCCGGCGATGGGAAGCGCCCGCAACGGAAATCCGCATGCGGGCTTATTGTACCCCGCCGTTCAGTGTAATTTCGACAAATATAGGCGGGCGGTAAAGGTTTACCTTGGATGACTGCCGGGATCATTTGGCAGGACTGGCTAGAGGGCACCGAAGAGGATGGCGTAGGTAGTGGATTCGCCGAGCTTGAGCTCGTCGCCGGGATTGAGTTGGGCGGAACGGCCGGGCTCGACCTGAATGCAGACGCGCGTGGCCCCGTTTACCACCACGGTTCCGTTGGTGGACGACAAGTCCTCGACGTGCCAGATATTTTGAGCATCGCACCAGATATGGGCATGGCGGGCCGAGACATCGTCGCCGACGTCGGTAATATCGCCCTCACCAGTGGCCAGCGCGCCAATCTCAACACCCTGCTCACTCGGCTGAATCCAGCGCGGGGCGCTCACGACAAAACTGTTTTGTACGCGCAGCAAGCCCAAGGGGTGCGCCGGGGCGGGTTCGCGTTCGCCCGCGGTCATCGAGATGCCAAGCGAACGCGGCGTGGAGGTGCCTCCGCCACAGGTCGCGTGCGCGTAGTCGATAGCATAGTTCACCGAGGACCGCACATCCGCCGAACAGCCGACGGCGACAAACAGCACCAGCACGGCCTCGGCGCGCTCGGCAGGCATGAGTTCTGCCGCCTGGGACAGGCGATCGAGCGCGTTGCGATAGAGATTCGTGTCTTGGTGGCACTCTTCGAGCGCGCGTACCATCGGTTCACCTGCAGGACCGCACACCATATTGATCACAGCCGTGGAGTCCATGGGATTGCGCTGGCGCAGGGCCAGTTGCGACATAATACGCGCAGCCGAGGTACCGTATTCGGCAAAGTAGCGCTGCTGAAGCGTGCCGACCGGCGCGCGAACGATAAAGCGGGAAACCCAAGAGCGATCGGCGGCTCGGCTCTGCGGGCTGCGGCCGTCGGCGAGCGGACGGGACGAAAGCACCAGGCCGCACAGCTCGATATGGCTCAGATGCGCCGCGCGCTTAAAGATGTCAAACATGGCCCCGCATGGGGTGAGCTCAACTTGAGATGCCATGACCTAGGCCTCCTTGGTCGTAGAAATAGAATCGGACGATACTTCGACAGGTCCGCCAAAAGTACGGGCAGCTGCGGCTCCACCGGCAAGCGGAGTCGCCATCTGGGCTTTTGTGCGTCGCGGTGCCGAAACGGGAAGTTCAAAGGCAAAGCCCATCGCAAGCAAAAACCACGTAAGCGTATAGGTTGCAACCAGAGCGGCAACAAGGCCGCCCATCACGGCGCGTTGGGAAAATACGCTACATGCAGCCACAACCAGCACCGGAACCTCGCAGGCAGAAAGCGCAAGCACACCCTGCAGGAAGCCCGAGCGCCGATCGCGCGCAAGCGCCCCCGCGGCAACGCCGGCTATGCCTGGCAGTGCCAACGCCAGTGCGGCAATAATACCCGGTAGCGACCCAGACCACACGAGCGATCCCAAAGTCGCCGTCACGCGAGCGCCCGACGCCAGCAGCGCGGCCGAAACCACGATCACAGCCCAAACCACGCCACAGACGACCGTCGCGCCGACCATCAGCGCGCGACGAACCGCGCGGCCAGACGCATCCATGGGGCACGGCGTGAGCGGCTCGCCGCGGAGCGAACGGCCGACATTTTGCGCATAGTGGTCACAAAACGCCGAGAGCGCCGCCTCGACCGCCGCCGGCTCGGGACGATCCTTTTGATGGCTGGACAGACAGGCCATCACCACGTCGAACAGCTGGGCATCGACAAACGCCAGCGCATCGCGTAGCTCTTCGGAATCCGGCTCAAGCCCTAGCTGCTGGGCCTGCTCGGCCGCGGCGAGCGCCACATCGGGCTCACGACGAAGCAGCTGAGTCAAATCACAACCGGGCGCATGGGCACCAATGGGATAGTCGGGCCGCGTGTCCATCTTGAGACGGTAGGGGCTCGCGATGTCGCGCGTCTTTTTGCGCGAACCCGAGGTGCCCGAAGTGCTCGGCGCGGCTTCGTATGGCGCGACGCCGGCAATGAGCTCGTAAACCGTGCTTGCCGCGGCATAGACGTCGATCGCCGGCGACATACGCAAAGCGCGCAGATCGGGAATATCGTCGGTGAGCATCTCGGGCGGGGCATAGGCAACCGTCGCGCGACGCAGCGTGGCATAGCGCTCGGTAAAGGATGCCTTGCCGCCGGTACCGGCCACGGCCGACGCAGGCTCAAGCGCCAGCGACGAGCCAAAGTCGATCAGGCACAGGTCAAAGGTGCCCTCGGCAAGCTGCCGGTCAAGCGGTAGACGCGCCGTGCGCACCATAATATTAGCGGGCGAGATATCGCGATGGACAAAGCCCTCACCCACCAGGCTCATACGGCAGAGCAGATCGAACAGGTCGCGACCCAGACGCGCCGCCACAAGCGGCGACAGGCGTCCGGCATCGTCCACGGCGAGTCGCGAACGCAAGCGGGCGAGCGTCTCGCCCTCGACCCATTCCATGACAATTGCAGGCACACCATCAACCTCGCCCCAGCCATAGAGGCGGGGAAAGCCCTTAAGGCCCGAAAGGGCGCGATGGCATTCATATTCCTCGCGAAATGCCGCTTTGAACTTGGCGACCAGCGACTCATGGGCGGCATCGTCGTCAAACTCATCGCGCGTCGGCAAGATGAGCTGTTTGAGTGCTACGTCCTCGCCTTGGGCGTTGACAGCACGCGTCACGCGGCCGATACCGCCACGGCGCATGGTGGCATCGTCGGCAAACAGTATCGTAAAACGACGCAGATAGGCAGGCAGTTCGTCCTGACCGAGCGCAATGGCCGGCTCAAACCCGTCGACACGCGCCAGGCGCAGGCCGACCATGGGATCGCGACCGAGCGATTGTGGTGTGGTGGATGCAAGATCGGTCATCATAGGGCAAGCGCCGCCACGTTATTGTTGAAGTTACCGAGCGCGACGTCATCATCGCCGTAATGGCCGACCCATTGACATAGGTTGGTGTAACAGCCCCACAGATTGGCATACTGCTGATACCACCTTGACCGGGGCGAGAATGTCTGACGACCGAACTCGGCTCGAATGACAAACATCTCCCCGACCAGGCTGTCGCACGGCCTGGGATCTCCCGTAGAGTTATAGGTCGAGACCACGTCATTGGCACGAGAAACATAGCCGTCGAGCATGTTGTACTTGGTCACAAGCCAACTGTGAATGCTCTCTTCATCAGCAGCGGAAAGGCCGCCGGAGTTTGCATCGTTGTCAGTGTTGCCGCCCGTCGAGCCGCCGTTTCCAGGCCCTCCGGTAGAGGAACCCGACCCAGAGCCGCCGCCCGAACTCGATGAATCCGAGCCGGAGCCAGAAGTATCCGAGCTACCGGGCTTTCCGGACTGCTGGGCGTCCTGCTCCTTTTGCTGCTCGACCTTATTCACCGTTGCCGCCACGCTATTGTTGGACAATCGATCGATGATCTTGGTGTTGGTGAGCACGATGGTTTTGCCATTGGCAAGCGTGACTTCGTTGTCCGGGGCCTCGGCGCCGTCCGCATCGTCGGTGCCAAACACAATATGCCCGACCACACTTGCCCAAGCATATCCAGTCGTGGTGCCCAGATCGCTTTTGATCTCATGCCCCACGCGCGGTTCGCGTGCGGCATGCGCCTGCATCATGGACGGCACGGTCATGCCATAGGCAGAAACGCCAGCTATGACCAGTACCAGCGAGCACGATAGCAGTGCGTACGCCCGCGGCGCCAAGCCCAGCCGGCGTCGTATGCGCACCGCGGCGCCGCGCTTTGTCTGAGTGCCACCGGGCCGCATGCGTTCTCCTCCAACAAAAACACGCCGCTCGGGAGCGGCGCATTCATTCGAATCCATATTTGAGTGTATCAGCGAACCAAAAAGGTTGCGCAACGAATGGACAAATTAAGGATGCGAGCGGAAGCATCCATGCGATAAGCGGATACGAAGCATCTTTGTTGCACAACAAACTCACAGTCGCACGGGGAAATTATGACTACCCCGTGCGTCGCGAGGAAAACATACGGCAGGAGCAGGCTCGCCACCTAAATCGCGCGGCGGGCCTCGATGGCGCGGCCAAGCGTAAGCTCGTCGGCATACTCCAAGTCGCCGCCCACGGGAAGGCCGCTTGCCAGACGCGACACCTCGACGCCCAACGGCTTGATGGTACGGGCCAGATAGCTCGCCGTGGTCTCGCCCTCAATATTGGGGTTGGTGGCGATGATGACCTCGTGGATGTCCTCGTGGCCCAAGCGTGCCAGCAGCTCTCGAATGTGCAGCTGCTCGGGGCCAATCTTGTCCATGGGACTAATCACGCCGCCCAATACGTGGTAGAGGCCGTGGTAGCTGCCCGTGCGCTCGATCGCCTGGACATCGCGCGGCTCGCCCACCACGCAAATGCGAGTGGTATCGCGCATCGGGTCCTGGCAGATGGAGCACTCGTCGGCCGTGGCGTAGTTAAAGCAGCGGCTGCAAAAGTGGACCTCCTGCTTGACCTCCAGGATGGCCTCGGCCAGGCGGCGCGCCTCCTCGGCGTCGGCCTCCAACAGGTAATAGGCGATGCGCTGGGCCGACTTGGGACCAATGCCCGGCAGACGGCCCAGCTCATCGAGCAGTTTTTGCAGACTGTGGTTGGCACTCATATATATGCGTGTCTTAGAACGGCATGCCCGGGATGGTGAGGCCGCCGGTGATGGCGCCCATCTGCTTGTTGGCGAGCTCGTTGACGCCGCGGACGGCCTCGTTGACGGCAGCCATGATCATATCCTGCAGCATATCGACGTCCTCGGGATCGAGGGCATCGGGATCGATGGTGAGGTTGACGAGCTCCATCTCGCCGTTAACGGTCACCTTGACCATGCCGCCGCCGGCAGAGGCGTCGACGGTCTGGGACTTGAGGTTCTCCTGCGCGGCGGCAAGCTGCTCCTGCATCTTGCGAGCCTGCTTCATCATCTGCTGCATGTTCATACCGGCCATGATGGCTCCTTTACGTGCGGCCGCACGCCGAGCTGCAAGGGCAGCCGGAGCACGGCGGGACTTTCAAACTCAAAAATCGTACCACGGCGCGCGGCGAGAGAGCGGGGCGGACGTGTTACCTCAGTCGATATACATGTCCTCCAATACAAACCGCACTCAAAGATTATGCAAGGTCGAATTATGCAAGGTTGCATAATATCGCACACTCAATCTAGTAGAGCCGAATCCGGCATTTCATGTGCGCCACTAAATAGCTAAATGCCGAACCGCTGCTCGAGGCGGCGCACATGGCGGCAGGGTATAATTTGATTGCCATAGATAGTAATTTGGAGGTGCCCCATGAATGCCCCCAACGCGCTCCAAAACATCCGCTCAAAACACCCCGTTGCATATGTGGTTCTCTATCTCTTTGTCGGCTGGGCATTGCTGGTTGTCATCACCCATGCCATAGCTTTTGGAGCAGAACTGCTGATAGCCAGCTCGGACCAGCCCGTCGTCAAATGGGAGACGACCGATGAGTGCACCGACGGAACTCGAACCGTCTACTACAACAGCCCGTCCCTCTATCAAGAGTTCAAGGTCAAGATAAAGGACTTCAAGATTG
>CAJMSL010000011.1 GCA_905216045.1 uncultured bacterium | reverse complement strand
TTGTCGCGCACAGATGCATGATATCCTGTTCCGCCACTGCCTTTTGGAGCGCCACGAACTCATCGCCACCGTAGCGTGCGATAAAGCCACCAGACGCCGAGCAGACCTCTTTGAGCGCAGCGGATATAACCTGAAGAGCATGGTCGCCCTCCACATGTCCATAGCGATCGTTAATCTGCTTAAAGCCGTCGGCGTCCATCATGAGCAGATACACATCTTCGGCCTGATCCACATTTGAGAAGAGCGACAGGATATAGGTCTCAAAACGGTTGCGATTGTTGAGGCCAGTCAACGGGTCGGTCGAGATGAGCTGCTCCTGGCAGATGATGTAGAGCAGCAACATGCTAATCATTATGCCGACACAAAGGCCGGGCACCGAGTATACGACCTGAAAGGTACCGCCCACCAGGGCCGGAATGGCGAAAAATGCCAAGGTTCGATAGATAGCCTTCGTCTGTAGGCTCTCGACCCTGCGAGATTGCACAAACGCATGCAGGGACGCATGTATAACGTAACAGTAGCTGACAATGGGCTGGATCATATAAGCAAAGCCGCGACGATACACGCCCTGCGAATCGATATAGAACAGGGCGTGCGTCCAGTAACTGGTAAACGCCAGCACGACCACCAGAGCCGTAGGCAACGTTGCAAGCACCACCCTATAGCGCGAGGTCACAAGGCGAGAGCCCTGCATCGTCTCGGAATAGATAAACCAAATGAGACACGCGATGGCAAAGAGCGAAAACGAAACCGCGTTGGAAATCCAGTTGGCAGCAATACCCAACGTGCCGTCCGCACCATCCGAAAGCGTCCAGATCATATCGAATAATATGTACGCGGCAGAGGTGTAGCCAAGCATGCTAAACAATAGCTGCAGGGTGCTCGAGAACAAGGAGCGACGACTTCGCGCGGCAAGCCCGATAAGAACAATCATGCATAGCAGGAATATCTCAATCTTGAGTGCCTTAACCACTAGACGCCATCCCTTCAATATCCGAATGGTCAGAATCGCCCAATTCGAATCAGGGCAATAAACACCCCTTTACTCCGCAGGGGTAAAGGGAATCATAGCAAAGCGCCCGAACATCACTGCAAAACAGTTTCTGTTCGGGCGCTCGGACGGCGCGAATTGCACGCCGGAATCAATTATCGGTAACGGCCGTTACTCGCCATCGATGTCGGTCGCGACGGCCTCCTCGATGGCCTCGACACCGGCAGGCGACAGGTCCTCCTTGCCCTGGCAGAACTTCTTGTCGACCCAGCCGGTCAGAATCGGAGCCATGATTGCCGTGATGATAACGGCAGTGGCGATCTGGGCGTACGCGGTGGGCGCAAGCTCGGCGTAGCGCGGCGCGACCTCGGCGAGAGCAACCGGCGTGGTCATAGCCGTGCCGGCGATGGTGGAACAAGCCACGGCAGCCTTGCCGTTACCACCGCACAGGCGCTCGAACGCTAAGGTGATGGGACCGACGACAAACAGCGTGACAAGGCCCAGCAAGATGCCGGAAATACCACCGGCGATGAAGCTCGAAAGGCTCATGGACGCACCGAGCTGAAAACCAATTACAGCGATCGCGGGATTGGCGCCGGGAACCAGCAGGTTCTTGATAAACGGGAACAAGTTGCCCAGAACCATGCCGATAACGAGCGGCAAAATGGAGCCGATGATAGTACCGACAGGGATGTTGGCAAGACCCGAAACACCAAGGATGATCATCGTGACGGCGGGGCCGGCCGTAAAGAACAGGATACCGACAGCGCCCTGCTCGGACTCATCGCCGAACTCGCCCATGATGCCCGTATAGAGCGCCATGTTGCAAAACGTGATGCCGCCGATGATAGACACGGAGCTCAGACCCAGGAAGTTGTCGTTAAAGAAATATGCCACGCCTAGGCCGAGAGCCGCTGCGACGATGGTATTGGAGCCACCGCGGCAGGCAGCCGTAAAGAAGCCGCCGATCTCAAAAACCTGCGGGCAGAAGGTGTTGAGCAAAAGACCGACGATCATCGGATGGATCATGATGTCGCCCGGAATGCGCGGGACCTTGAATTTCTTTTGCTCGTTGGCGGTTGCTTCCTGTGCCATGAAACCCCCATTTCCGCTGACGGGGTACAAAAGCCCACGTCACGCTTTGCTACAGTAAAGTTTGACCATGGTACCAGAAGAAATAGACCAGCTCGGTGAAAAATTCGACAAGTTGGGATGAAACGAGATTCGGCGCCCGCGACGCCACCCCTATATAAGGCTCAAGACGATATAGAGTACGATGCCCGAGACGCAGCACCACAGCATCGATTTTGTCTTGACCGCCACGACCACGACGCCGGCGGCCGCAATCCAGGGAACCAAGGCAGGCCAGAGTCCCGCGTCGAACGCGCCGGGGCTCACCAAGTCGTTGGCGACCAGCGCGGCAAAGGCAGCGGGCGGGATATAGCCCAGGGCCTCGGTAATACGGGGCGACAGGGTCCGCCCGCGCAAGGCGAACGCCGGCGCGATGCGAAAGAACGCGATAGCAGCCCACGACGACAGCCACAGAACCAAGAACTCGTTAACGGGCATCGCGGGCACCTCTTCCGTCAAATACAGCATCGCACGCCAACGCAATGGCAATGCCGGCCACGACGCTTGCCGGCACGGCAATATTCGTGAGGCCCAAGAACTTGCATATGGCGACAGACACCGCGCCCGAAACCGCCGCGACAACGTTGCCGCGCGACAGCCGCTGCGAAAAGAGCAGGCAGATAAAGAGCGAGGTGCAGACAAAGGCTGCAATGGCGGTGGGAACATCGACAACGGCGCCGACGATGGCGCCCATCGTACACGAAACGCCCCATGTTGCGATGAGGATCACGTTGAGCACAAAGGACTCGCGCGGGCCCCAATCCTCCCCTTCAACCAACTTGGCAAGCGAGATGCCATATGCCTCCTCGGTAAGTGTCGCGGCAACAGCCAGCGTCTGACGCTTCGAGGCACCCGTCAGATGCGGCGCGATCGATGCCGAGTAAAGCGCAAAACGCGAGGAGATGGCGGCAACGCTCGCGACGATCGATGCTGCAGGCACACCCGCCAGCCACAGGTTGCAGATCATAAACTGGCCGCTGCCCGTCACAAACGTACTGCTTAGAGCAAAGACCATCCAGGGCTCCATTCCCGTCTGCCCCATGATCATTCCGCACGGCGCGCCTATTGCAACATAGGTAAGCATCACCGGCCAGACGGTTCTAACGATTTTGAGCACCATACGCTTCTCATCCTGACAAGGTCTCCGAGCCGCATGTAGCGATACGGCAGAATCATCATCCGACAGCAACCGAGTTCACCTACAATTGCCACCGAATCGAAAGACACAACTTTTTAGGAAGTCATTATGACAGCTATCGATCGAGACCGGGCGCGCGCGGCCTTCAAAAGCTACACCGATGCCTACGACGCCACCAACCCACGCATCGCGCTCAAAATCGAGCATTCTTTCCTCGTGGCCGAGGCATGCGATGCCGTAGCGCGCGAGCAGGGCTGGTCGTCAGAAGATATTGACCTGGCATGGCTTTGCGGCCTGCTACACGATATGGGCCGCTTTGAGCAGCTGCGACGCTGGGACACCTTTAAGGACGCCGAGAGCATGAGCCATGCGGCGCTGGGCATCGAGGTCCTCTTTGGCGAGAATCCCGCCGATGCACCCGCCACGACAAACATCCGTGACTTTATCGAAACCGGTGCGCATGACGAGCTCATCCGAGCGAGCATCGCCTATCACAGCGACTTTCGCCTGCCGGCACAACTCGACGAGCGTACACGGTGCTTCTGCGATATCGTGCGCGATGGTGACAAGATCGACATTATGCGCACCATCGCCGACAGCACCGTCGACACTATCCTCAAGGTGGACGAGAAGACGTTTCTCGGCAGCCGTTTCTCGTCGCCGACACTTGCCGCCTTTGACGAGCACCGCTGCGTCGCACGCGATGAGCGCGATGAGCCCGCCGACTTCTTGGTGGGCTTATCTGCTTTATGTTTGAGCTCGTCTATCCAGCAAGCCGCGCGCTGGCGCGCGAACAGGGCGATATCCACCGCCTGCTCGACGCGCCCTTTGGCATTACGCGGCCCTTTACCGACACCGCCACGCAGGCAACCTGGAGCCGCCTAAAGGACGAGATGCGCGACTGGCTGGCGCGCGCCTAGCGCTCAAGCTGGGCTAGCAGCTCCTCGACGACCTCGACGGCGTCCCCAACAACCTTGTACTGGGCAGCACCGAAAATGGGGGCATCCGGGTCCTCGTTGATGGCGATAATGCACTCCGCCCCACCGATGCCGGCAAGATGCTGAATGGCGCCCGAAACACCGATACTCACGAGAAGCTTGGGCGAAACCGATACGCCCGTCTGGCCAATCTGATGGCGATACTCCAACCAGCCGGCCTCCACGACAGGTCGCGTGCAGCCAAGCTCGGCTCCCAGAGCCTCGGCGCGCCTTCGCATCAACGGCAGGTTTTTCTTGGAACCAATGCCGCGACCCACCACGACCAGGCACTCGGCATTGGCGATCGAGGGCTGCTGTCCCCACTCCTCGGCGGGAATCGAGATCTCGACACGAGCCTTAGCATCATCCGCAAGCGATATCTGGGTGATCGTGCCAGAGCGGCCGTAGTCGAAGTCGGGAGCCTTAAAGATACCGGGGCGCACCGTTGCCATCTGCGGACGGTGGTTGGGGCAAATGATGGTGGCCATCAGGTTGCCGCCAAACGCCGGACGTGTCTGTTGCAGCAGTCCCGTCTCTGCATCCATCGAAAGTACGGTGCAGTCAGCCGTAAGGCCCGTCTGCAAACGCACGGCAACGCCGGGTGCCAGTTCGCGACCAAAAGCGGTCGCACCGTATAGGATGGCCTCGGGTTTGCGTTCGGCTACCAAATCGCAGATCAAGCGGGCGTAGACCTCCGCATCGTTTTGGCGCAGGCGCTCGTCGCGACAGGCCAGGACTTCGTCGGCGCCCGCGCAAACCAGATGCTCCAGGTCCCCGAGCGAGCCCTCGGGGCTCATGCCGACCAGTGCCACCAGACGGCAGCCGCGAGCATCGGCAAGCTCGCGCCCCTTGCCCATAAGCTCATAGGCAACGGGAGTCACCGTATCGCGCTCGTCGGTCTGCGCGAATACCCAAATGTCTCGATATGCATCAAGGTCCACCGCACCAGCGGCCTCGTCACGCTCGATCGAGATAGCGTTGACAGGGCAGGCGTCGACGCACCCACCGCATAGGATGCAGCCGTCGGTTACGCGGGCGCATCGGCTGGGTCGCTCGCCTTCCACTACGATGCCGCCCGAGGCACAGGCGCGAACGCAGCGACCGCAGCCGATACAGGCTTCGCTATCGATAATCAGTCCGCTCATCTATGCCATCCCCTCGATAATCTTGGCAAGCTTTGCCGCCTGCTCGGACGCCGTCCCCTCAACGGCCTCGCACGTTTGGTCACGGTCGGGCACAAACGAGCGCACGACCTGTGTCGGCGACCCGGCAAGACCGCAACGCGCGGGGTCGGCGTTCACGTCGGCGGCACTGACCACGCGCACGTCCGCCTCCTCCGCCGCGCGAATACCGGCAATACTCGGCATACGCAACTGGCCAATCTCCTTGGCAGTCGTCATCGCGCACGGCATCTCAAGGTACACCGTCTCCTCGCCGGCATCGCATCCGTGAACGAGCGCCAGCGAGCCACAGGTCGTAAAGCCCGCGCTCTGCACGCAGCTCACGTCGGTCACGCAGGGAATATCAAAGGCACCGGCAAGCTCGGGACCAATCTGGGCCGTATCGCCATCCACCGCCATCTTGCCGCAGATGAGCAGGTCGAAGTCCTCGTCGAGCACCTCGATGCCGCACTTGAGGGCATAGGTGGTTGCCAAGGTATCGGCACCTGCAAAGGCGCGATCGGTCAGCAGCAGCGCATCGTCGGCGCCTCGAGCGATGCAGTCGCGCAGCAGCGACTCGGTCGCGGGGATGCCCATCGACACCACCGTCACGCGCACATCCATGCCAAAGCCGATAAAGTCGTCCTTCAGCGCCAGCGCGCATTCCAAAGCGCTCGCATCAAAGGGATTAATGACCGCCTGCTTGCCATCGCGCACGATGGTATTGGTCTTGGGGTCCATCTTGACCTCGGTGCTGCCCGGCACGGCCTTGACGCACACCACCATATGGAAATCGCTCATCTTCACGCGCCCCCTTTCTGGACGAGCTCATCCAAGAGCTTCTCCGAAAACAGGTTACCGCGACCCAGCTGCCCGGCAGGATCGAGCTGGAGCTTGAGCCGCGCCGACTCGACCATGGCCTCGTGACCGTACATCGTCTCCAAGAAGCCCGCCTTGATCTTGCCGACGCCGTGTTCTGCGGAGACGGCACCGCCCATGGCCGTGACCTCGGAAGCCCACTGGGCAAAGAGTTCTGCGCCGCGGCGATAATCCTGTGCATCGCGCGGCAGAATGTTCACATGCAGATGGTTGTTACCGATATGCCCCCAGGCGGCAGATTCAAGCCCACTTTCCGCCAGCGTGCGGCGATAGAGGGCGATAACATCGGCCAAGTGCGCGTTGGGCACCGACATGTCCGAACCCAGTTTGGTGATGGTGGGATCCATGCGGCGGCGCTCGTCGATGAGCATGTTGACGCTCTCGGGCACCGCATGGCGGAAGAATCGCTGACACTCGCGATCGACCTCGGTGCGCGCGACCCATGTCGCATCGTCACTGCCGCCCGCAAGCTCCAGTACCCACCCCAAGTGATACAGCTCCTCAGTCGCCTGGGCTTCGTCGTCGCAGTCGAGCTCCACGTAGACACAGACCTTGGCGTCTTTGTCGAGCGCAGACAGCGAGGCAAACGCCGTCGACTGCTCGCGCTGGCGACGTAGAATATCCAGGGCGCCAGCATCGAAGTACTCGATGGCAGCCGCATGGGACAGGACGGGACGCACAGAATCGGTGAAGGACACGGCCTTGTCTTCGCTGTCGAAGAAGCAGCTCACGCCCCAAACGACCGCGGGTGCCACCTGCAGGGCAATCTCGAGTTCGGTGATGACACCGATTGTGCCACACGCACCGATAAACAGATCGATGGCATCCATATCGTCAGCAACGAAATAGCCCGAAGCATTTTTTGTCTTGGGCATGGTATAGCCGGGAAGATCGAGCTCGAGTGTACGGCCCGCTGCCGTCACGAGCGACAGGTGGCGGCCCTGGGCAAAAGCCTCGCCGCGCCGAAGCTCAAGCAAATCGCCATCAGCCAGCACGACGTGGAGTCCCGTGATATGTGGGCGCATGGGGCCGTAGGCGTAGCTGCGGGCACCGGAGGCGTTACATGCCGCCATGCCGCCCAGACAGGCAGATGCCTCGGTGGGATCGGTGGGAAAAAACTGCTCGGGAGCCTCTTGGAACTCCTCGTAGGCCTCAAGCGATGCCTGGTCCCAACCAGCGGTCGGCAGCACCTTCTTGCTCAGCTGCTTGCGCAGCTCCGAGAGCACAACGCCTGGCTCCACGCGCAGCAGAAATTGGCCTTGTTCATCGCGGCGAAGGCCCAAATAGCGATTCATACGGGAAGTATTGAGGATATGCCCGGCGTGGGGCACGGCGCCGGCGGCAAGGCCGGTTCGGGCGCCCTGAACCGTTACCGGAACACGCTCGGCATGGAGCTTTTCCAAAATGGCACGGACCTCGTTTTCCGTTGTCGGAAACGAGATGCTCGAGGCCTCGCCCGATGCGCGAGATTCATCGCGGCCATACTCTTCGAACTCGTCGGTGAAGGGTTTGATGGTTGCAGACACGCGAACTCCCCCTTTAGCTAACTACAGTGTTTGCAGGGAGATGTTACCGCATCGTTTCGTCGACGTGTTCGAGACCGTCTCCATAATTGGCGTTTTTTACGTTCGTGCAATTCGGCGAGCGGCTTGATTTCCTCGGCAGACGATGCTTTTGACACATATGGCCCCGCCGTCGCCGACCGCGCGATTGTCGCTCGAAAAAAGTTGGAGTATTTTTTGCCGCCTTTTACCTGCGGAGACGCCAATCCGTCAAGCATTTGGTCAGAAATTGGTCAAGTAGCGGCTGATAAGGTCGGCGTCGACAGCCAAAACCGATAGAAGTTTTGGCCCAGAAGCAGGGAGGTTCCCATGGCATATTACTGGCCCCAGTACGGCATCGCCATCGAAGTCGACGACGATCCCCATCTCCTGCCTTTCGACGAAGAGGCATTCCCCGATACGACGGTCTACCACGTTACCACCGATGTGATCTGCGACCCCGAGTCGTTCTCGGCGCTCGCCCACCACATCGCGCATATCCACGACATCGAGCTCCCTCCCGACTTCGACGAGCTCGTCTACTCGCGCCGTCTGATGCTTCACATGCTCTTTGGAGCGGACCCGTCCACCTTTGCGCGCGTCTATACCGCCAAGGATGCCGCATGAGCGCGAAGAACCCACCCCACTTTGCAGGCCTGGGTCGTCGCAAGAAGCTCATCGTTGCCTGCTTGGCCATCGTCTGTGCCCTTGTCGCCGTAGGACTATACGTTTGGCAGTCGCAGCCCGTACCCGAGGCGGGCGCTTCGGTTACGACGGCCGAGGGCAAAACGCGCCAGGAAATCCAAGATGAGCTCGACGCCATCGTCCGCGACAACATGATGACGATTTCGGTCGCGCCGGTCGCTCAGCTGCAGGAGGACGGCAAACTGCGCGTCAACGTGCAAAACGTCCAAGACAATAAATTTCCCCAGCGATTCCGCGTCATCCAAAACGACGAGACCATGTACGAATCCGGTGTGGTCGAGACCGGCAAGACAATCGAGACGTGCCCCGCCGGCGACATCAAAGAAGGCGAGGCGTACATCGAGATCCAGGCACTCGATGCAAAGACCCTCGACAGCCACGGCAATCCGACACGTGTCAATGTACTGGTTGAGCAAACCGAGAACTAGCTTTTCCGGCCGACACGGCACCGCATGCAATTCACCAGCATTCGTCCAATCATCGCGGGGACGGCCCGCGGCGAATAGAAAGGAACGACCATGGACATCACCAGGAACATGAACGGAGTCAGAGCGCTCGTCGTGGGCACAGGGCTCGCGCTCGCGCTCGCAATGGGCGCCGCCCCGACGCCAGCTATGGCAGCCGGGCGCGTTGGAACCACGAAGGTAATGGTCAGGACCGAGATCGACAACGTTGAGTTCAAAGTTCCGACGGTTATTCCCTTCGTCGCCAAGGCCGACGGCACGCTTCAGGGCCCCTCAGAAGACGCGACCACCATCGACAATCATTCGGCCTACGGCATCCATGTCACCAACATGAAGATCGACGCCATGAACACCTGGACCATTGCCGCCGACGCCAAGGCCGGAACCGCGCAGAACTCCATCGACTTTAAGGTCGGCCCCGACGGCGCGCTCCAGAACGCCAGCGCCGCCGCGCAAGGGACGGGCCTCGATCTTTCCAAGAATGCAGCCTTCGACATGGGCTACCAGGGCATTGCCGGCGGCACGGACAAAATCAAGCTCAAGACAAGCGGAAACGTCGCCCGCGTCACGCGCGACATCTTCCGCGTAACCGGCGAAGGCGATCAGGTTGCGACGATCACCTGGACGGTCGAGCCCGGTGCGCACACGGCATAAGGCCGTCGCCCTGGCCGCCGCCGTCAGCATCCTAGCGTTTGGGCCAGCCATGGCCTTTGCCCAGCAAGAACAGGCGCAGGCCGCCACGCAAGTGACGGTCGACCTCTCGGAGCTCGACCGCGGCGACCACGAGGAACCGTTGGCGCAGACAGGCGACAGACGATGGCTCTTGGCAGCAGGCGCCACAGCAGCAGGCGCGGGAACCGCCGGCCTCGGTCTGCACATCAAACGCAGCCAGAAACAAAACACGGACAGGCCGCACTAAATTAGCTAAGGAGACCCCATGGCATCGAAGAACCTTTTGCCCGTCGTCGCACTCTGCGGCGCGCTCGCAACCGGAACGCCTGTCGCCGCTTGGGCGACTCCCGTCATGGCAGACTCCTTACCAGTAGCCCTAAGTTCCGCACCAAATCCGTCGAGCGCCATTGCGTGCGAGCGTTTTTCGATCGCACAGGCCGTGATCTCAACCTCGGGATGCCTTCGTCGTAATACGGACGGCTCGATAGTCGTGGATATCAAGCGTTCGAACAAGGCAAACGGCTCCCAGGCGGGGTGCGCCGTCTGCACGTGGCGCTCGGTTGTGCTCGATGCAGATGGCGATCCATGCAATTTAGAGCTGCGCATCGACATCGCTTCGGTCGATGACTCGGCGAACGGAGCGAAGGTCGCCTTCGACGGTGCGTTTTTCGAGAAAGGAGGCGGTATATGTCTGGGCTGCGCCGCCGCGAATGCAGACGATGCGCAGCCCACCCTCTCATTCACGGCATCGTTGCGGCTGACCAAAGCCGGTACCGATGTTATCGCGGCGGGAGAAGCGTCCCTGCTGTTCTACGCCGTCAGCACCAAAGACACAGACGCTCATTTCGAGAAGCCAGCCGGATCACTCAGCCTTACACGAGGGATAGAGGCAGGCCCTATTGAAATCGATGCCCACGCGCAAAGCAGGCAACGCATTCTTGCCGACCCGGCGCTTCTCGAAATGGAGTGGAACGGATCCGGAGCCATCGGAATTCTCCCCTCCGCGTTTGACGCCAAGACGCTCCCCCCAAACGACGAACCCATCAACGCAACCATACAAGAAGAGAGCGCGGACAAAGAAGCAGGTGCGGGCGACACGCCGTCGCCGACAAACAGCGTCCCAGCTTCTCTCGAAGCGCCGAATGAGCCCGCTGCCGATCCAAACGATCCCGAGCTCGCGGACAGTCTGGGGCTTGCTGATCCTCAAGAGATCGATGAAGGTAACTGCTGCGTGCTTGCCGCGCTCGACCACACAGAGGTCATCGACGCTGCGAACATCGAAGTTGCCGCCGCCAATCAGCCCGTCCGCAAGTCGGCTATCATCGCATTTCCTGAATCCATCGAAGTCGTCTTTTTGCCATCGGGCGAGGTCGTGGCCCCAACACTGCTCACCTTGTTGGGCGCCAAGAATACTCGAAACGAAATTAAAAAGGTCACAGTTGTCGACCCTGCAACCACCGCCAAGCTGCGTCTATACGCCGTTGCTCCAGACGGAGGCAAGACCTTGGAATTCGATGGCGACACACTCCTGGCCTGGCGACGTCTGGACATTATGCAAGACGTCTCGTATCAGATCGAACTCGAAGGGTTTGATCGTGCCCGCGATGCCAATATCATCGCCGCGGCTATTGAATCCCCACAGCGGCTTATGACACTGCGCTTTGAATACTATCCCTATGTCCCGACAACCACCTGAGGCTTAAATGCCGTGCATCATTCCTAATACCACTTATATAACGTATTAGATGAGTCGCGATGTACCTCGCATTTCGTTCTGCTACGATTGCCACGTTGGCATCAATACAGGAGGGCTCATGCCGGGCTTGGGAACAATCATCAACGGTGTGCTTTTAGTTGCGGGCGGTCTTTTGGGATTAGCGGGCGGCCGCTTCATTACACCGCGCATCCAAGACACGCTCATGAAAGCATCGGGGCTGTGCGTCCTGTTTATCGGCCTTGGCGGCACCATGCAAAAGATGCTCCTTATCGATGGGAAGGCGCTAGCGACCACCGGCACCACCATGCTCATCGGCTCGGTCGCCCTCGGCTCGCTCATCGGCGAGGCCATCAACTTGGAGGCCGCCATCGAGAACCTTGGCGAATGGCTCAAGCGCAAAACCGGCAGCGAGGGCGATAACGAGTTCACCAACGCTTTTGTCTCGACTTCACTCACCGTGTGTATCGGCGCCATGGCCAATGTGGGATCGATCCAGGACGGTCTGCTCGGTGACTGGTCAACGCTTGCCCTGAAAGGCGCATTGGACTGCATCATCGTCTGCACCATGACGGCGTCGCTTGGCCGCGGCTGCATTTTCTCCGCCCTGCCCATCGCCGTGTTCCAGGGGACGATCACGCTGTTTGCCGGCGCACTCTCCCCCATCATGACTACGGCAGCCCTCGACAGCCTTTCGCTCGTAGGCTCCATGCTCATCTTCTGTGTCGGCGTCAACCTCATCCGTCCTCAGACCTTCCGCACGGCCAATATGCTCCCCTCCGTCGTCATCGCCGTCATCTACGCCCTCCTGTTCTAAATCTATCTACGCAGCAGTATCTCGAACACCTGTTTGATGCTGTGCTATGATATGAGGTCACCGAAGCTGCGTTAGGAGAGGAGAAGCGGTGGCCGACCAGGACATCAAGATGCTCATCGAGCGCATTATGGCCGAGGCCCGGACCCATCAGTCCGCCCGCTTCTCAAACGAAATCTACGCAGACGAGCCGATTCTCAAAACCGGCCGACAGATGCAGAATTTCCTCCCCGACCAATACCGCAAGATGCGCGAGATATCGCGCTGGCAGGATGACCCCAAGGGCGGCGCGGGCCGCTGGCTATCGGAGGCCGAGCTTTTCTACCGCCAAGGCTTGCTGATGGCCGACTTTGAGGACGACTGTCCCTACAACGGCACCTTTAAGTCGTACTTTCCCACCTACAATGCCATGAGCGACCGGCAGTTGCGCGGCTACTTTACCTGGCGTGCCCAAGTGCGCCGCGGAACCGTCGAGGAAACGTCTACATCCTTTGCCTTTCTGTATCTCTATGAGCTGATTTGCGGCATTGGCATAGATGATCCGCTCGAAGGTTTTAACAAGATCAAGGCCTTTTGGGATGTCTATCGCGCCTTCGAGCCCGGCATCGACCGGTTTGCGCGCGTGTGGCTGCAGGATTACGCCGTTTTCCACGGACTCGACCCCAAGCTACTTCGCGACTCTAAAACCGTCATGTTCGATAACGCCCTTATCGAGCTACGCCGCGCAGCGCGAGACCTTGTACCAGCACCGGCACCGTCCGGCCAGACCCCTAAGCGTCGCAAAACCTCCGAGCCCACGCTCCCCCTTCCGCCCGATGAGGTGCGCGAGGAGCGACTCATGGCCGCCATCAACGCCCTCTCCACGTACAACCTAAGTAACTCGCGGCTCGACCGCAGCCACCACCGCGATCTGCGCCACGTGGCGTGCGCCGTGTATGTCCGTATGGCGCGCTACTATGACACGCACCGAAAGACCGACATCGTGGCGAGCTTATTTGGGGAGGAGACGGCCATGCCCTACACCATGTTTGCCTCGGCCGTATTCTTTGCGCCCGAGCGCCACGAGGACTGCGAATATCGCCTGGACCCCATTCACATCTACCGCTGCCAAAACGGCTTTTGGGAATGCATGCGAATTCACGGCAGCAGGCAAAAAAGCAGCAAGCTTGGTGAGATGATGCGCGCCTGCGACCAACGCCTACGCCTGGCCCTAGACCCCACCCACCCCCTGAAGGAGGAGAAGGTCCCCAAATATCTGGCCAAGATCATCGATGACGAGATCATGGCATGGCTTTCGTTGGACGCCGCACACCAGCCCATCAAGATCGATATCGATTTGAGCCAGCTGGGGCACATTCGGAGCGCCGCCGCGCAAACGCGCGAAGCGCTTTTGATCGATGAGGAACGCGAGGACGACGCATCCGCAGAAGCCGAGGCAGCGGACTCAGGGCAACCGGAAGCCGAGCCCGTAACCGACGCGATTGTCGAACCGGTCGTGGCACCCATTCGGCAGGACTAGACCGACGCGCCGACCATATCCACCGAACAGTTTGGTGTCGTGGCACCGCTTCTCGCGCCGACGCCCGCGTTCGCAGCTGCTGCGCCCGCTGACGCCACAAACGAACTCGCGCCCGCCGCAGATGCCTTCCTTCGCGCACTGCTCGAGCAAAACGCAGCGCAAGCGACATCGGCAGTGGCGCACTCGGGACAGAGCGAGGACATGCTCGTCGATACCATCAACGAGGCGCTCTTTGACCTGGTGGGCGACACCGTAATTGAATTTAGCGCGGCAGGGCCGCAGATTATTGAGGACTACGAAGCAGACGTGAGAGGATACCTAGACCATGAGTGATACCGCATCCGCAGCACCCCGCGTGCCCAAGCGCGTCGCTGCCGTCATTCTCAACTCGCTCAAGGGCGGCGTGGTCCCGCGCATCGGCCTTCCCTACATTACCGTAGGGCGCGAGGTCGAGATCCGCGCCCTGCTCACCGATCTGAGTCTCATCGCCGACGGTGGTGCGAGCTTCCGCTTTCTGGTCGGTCGTTACGGCGCCGGCAAGAGCTTTTTGCTCCAGACCATCCGCACGCACGCCATGGGTGAGGGATTCGTCGTCGCCGATGCAGACTTATCCCCCGAGCGCCGTCTGCAGGGCGGGCAGGGGCAGGGCCTTGCCACCTACCGCGAGCTCATACGCAATATATCGACCAAGACGCGCCCCGAGGGCGGTGCGCTCAACCTTATTCTTGATCGCTGGGTCGCCTCGTACGCCGACGTCGACGAGTCGGTCGTCAATGCCCAACTGGCCCCGCTCGAGGAAATGGTCCACGGCTTCGACTTCACCCGCATGCTCCGCCGCTATCGCACGGCCGTATCCGAGGGCGACGAAGAAGCCATGAGCCGCGTGACCAAATGGACCCGCGGCGAATACCGTACCAAGAGCGAGGCTCGCGCCGAGCTGGGCTCCTCGACCATCATCAGCGATGACGACTGGTACGACTACGTTAAGCTCATCGCGCGTTTTTTGGTCTGCAGCGGCTACAAGGGTATGTTGGTGCTCATCGACGAGCTCGTGAATCTGTATAAGATTCCCAACGCGATCACGCGCCAGTACAACTACGAGAAGATCCTGACCATGTACAACGACACACTCCAGGGCAAGGCGCAGTACCTGGGCATGATCATGGGCGGCACGCCAACCTCCATCGAAGACCGCCGCCGCGGCGTGTTCTCCTACGAGGCCCTGCGCAGCCGACTCGCTCAAGGCCGCTTTGCACGCGAGGACCTTAAGGACATGCTCGCGCCCATCATCCGTCTGCAGCCACTCACCTACGAGGAGCTGCTGGTGCTGATCGAAAAACTCATGCAAATTCACGCCGGCTACTTTGGCTGGACGCCCACGCTTACCGAGAACGACTTGGTGGACTTCCTCAAGATCGAGTTCGGTCGTGTGGGAGCCGACACACATCTGACGCCGCGTGAAGTCATTCGCGACTTTATCGAGCTGCTCGACATCCTATGCCAGACCCCCGACGCCAACGTAGCCGAGCTGCTGCAAAGCGTCGGCGGCGACGCGCTGGTGCCGGCAGCAGCAACAGGCGACACCGGCACCGCAGGCGGCGACCGTAACTTCGCCGAATTCACCATCTAACCTGCCAAAAAGGGACAGGTTTATTTTGGCAGGTTTTATCTGGGCGAACGTTGAGACTGTAATGCAGCAAGCCGTTGCCAGCCGCGTTGAGAGATTCGTTTTTGAGAGGAGGCCCCGTGAACGCCTTTGACCGCTACGCCCCGTTTATCCAAGACTTCATCTACTCCCACGATTGGGAGAGCCTGCGCTCTATCCAGGTTGCGGCGGCAGACGCCATCTTTAACACACAAGACAATGTGCTCCTAACGGCATCCACAGCTTCCGGCAAAACCGAAGCGGCCTTCTTTCCCATCCTGACCGAGTTTTGGGAGAACCCGCCCGCAAGCGTTGGTGCCCTCTACATTGGCCCCCTCAAGGCACTCATCAATGATCAGTTCGTCCGTCTCAATGACCTGTGCGAAGAGGCCGATATCCCTGTCTGGCACTGGCATGGCGATGTCTCGCAGTCGCACAAGGCTAAGCTCATCAAAAAACCGAACGGCATCTTGCAGATTACGCCCGAGTCACTCGAGGCGCTCTTAATCCATAAGCACATGGCGATCCCGCGCATGTTTTGCGACCTGCGCTATGTGGTCATCGATGAGGTCCACTCGCTCATGCGCGGCGACCGTGGCGGGCAGACGCTCTGCCTTATCGAGCGACTCTCGCGCATGGCCGGCGTGCAACCTCGACGCATTGGCCTTTCGGCCACCATCGGCGACCCCGAGCGCACGGGTGCCTTTCTCTCACAGGGAACGGGGCGCGACTGCGTTATCCCACGCTTTGAAGAGCCGCGCCGCGTGTGGCGCATCTCCATGGAGCACTTCTACAACTCGGGCCCCCAGGCACAGCAACGGGGATTCATGGGCACAGGTCCTCAAGAGGCCGAAGTGCTTGCGTGCGAGCGCATCGAGGCGGCGGCATCCGCGGCACTGCCCGCCGGCGCCCAAGACATGCGTCACAGCGGACAGCTCACACAAGAGGAGCGCCGTCAACGTCGTGAGCGGGCACGGGGCAAGGCCACTCCCAAGGACCGCCAAACTTCCTCGGCCCCCGAGGGCGAAGTCGACATCCCACGAGCGACCGAGCAGGCGCTTCTCACCCCCACCGCCACGGCGCCCGACAACGCCGACCCCGGTATGGGCTATATCTTTGAGCATACGCGCGGCCGCAAGTGCCTGGTCTTTGCCAACTCGCGCGAGGAGGCAGAGGCTGTGTGCTCCATGCTGCGCAGCTACTGCGAAAGTCGACACGAGCCCGACCGCTTTCTGATCCATCACGGCAATCTTTCAGCATCGCTGCGCGAGACGGCCGAGGGGCTCATGCGCGACGAGGAGCAGGCGCAGACAACCGTCACCACCTCTACGCTGGAGCTCGGTATCGATATCGGCCGCCTGGAGCGCGCGTTCCAGATCGCTGCACCGTTTACCGTCAGCTCCTTTTTGCAGCGCATGGGGCGCACGGGACGCCGCGATCTTCCGCCCGAGATGTGGTTTGTCATGCGCGAGGAAGAACCCGAGCCGCGCACGATGATGCCCGAGACCATTCCGTGGAAGCTCCTGCAGGGTATCGCGCTCGTACAACTCTATCGCGAGGAAAAGTGGGTCGAGCCGCCCGAGCTCGATCGACTCCCCTACAGCCTGCTCTATCACCAGACTATGTCGACCCTCGCCAGCACCGGCGAGCTCACGCCGGCCGAACTTGCCCAGCGCGTGCTCACGCTCAGCTATTTCCACCGTGTCTCGGCAGACGATTACCGTGTGCTGCTACGTCACCTCATTAAGATCGACCATATCCAGGTCACCGAAGGTGGCGGGCTCATCGTGGGTCTCGCGGGCGAGCGCATCATCAACAACTTTAAGTTCTACGCCGTGTTCCAGGAAAACGAGGAGTTCACCGTTCGCAGCGAGGCGGCCGAGCTGGGCACGATTGTTAATCCGCCCCCGCCCGGTGAGCGCATCGCCATCGCCGGACACTGCTGGATTGTCGAGGAAGTGGACTGGAAGCGCCACACTGTCTTTGCCACGCAGGTCAAGGGCCGGGTGCCGGCCTACTTTGGCGACTGCCCCGGAGACATCAATACGCATGTACTCGAGCGCATGCGCAAAGCGCTCAACGAGCATGCGGCATATCCGTATCTCATGGGCAACGCACGGGCACGTCTTGCACAGGCTCGCCATACGGCCGAGATTTCGGGTGCGGGAACTAAGCCACTCATCAACCTGGGTGGCGACACCTGGGTGCTCTTCACCTGGCTGGGCAGCTACGCCTTTTTGGCACTCGAGCGCATGCTCAAGATTAAGTGCGCCGCGGAGCTGGGCCTTCGCGGACTCGACCCATCACGCCCGTACTTTATGCAGTTTAAGATGAAGGCCGACGAGGAGACGTTCTTTGAGGTGCTCGCCGCCGAGGCCGTGAAGGACTTCGATCCCATCGAGCTCGTCTATCCCGGCGAGGTGCCTTATTTTGATCGCTACGACGAGTACGTTCCCGAGGAGCTCGTGCGCAAGGGCTTTGCCGAAGGCGTGCTCGACATCGAAGGCATGAAGCAGCGCGTTCTCGGCTGGCGCGACCACGCCTAAGACCAGTCTTTTTGGGACGGGGAAACTTATTTGTCGTGAAGGACGGTGCCGAGGAAGTCGGTGTCGAAGGGCACGGCTTCGGCAAAGGCGTAGTTGCCGTCGCTGGCGATGAGCAGGTAGTTTTCCTCGCCGCCGAACTCTGCATCGCCACATGGGACCACCCAAGCATGGTCGAACACCTCAAGCGCCGTGGCGGCACAGTCGCGCAGGAACGTCACATCGCTCCCCTCGTTTGCACTCACGATATTGGCAACGTAGACGCCACCGACATTTAGGCTGCCCCGCACCAAACGCAATGCCTCAACCGTCGCCAGCTCGCGTACGGGCTCGGCACCGCCAAAGCAATCGCTCACGACCACGTCGTAGCGACGATGGCCCACGCTCGTCACACCCAAATACGAGCGAGCCTCAGCGGTTATCACCCGCAGGCGATCGCCCGCCGCGCGCTCCAGCTCGTCTAGGTAGAACCAGCGGCGCGCCAGGCGCGTAATCTCTCCGTCATACTCGATGACGTCCATGCGCAAGCCCTCGTGCGACATCAGCGCGAACTTAGGATAGGCAAACCCGCCGCCACCCAGCACAAGCATGCGGTTGATGCCGTGACCATAAGCATCGTGCATCGCATCCTCGGACTCAAACACGTCGTCAAACGCACGATAGTACGCAAAGACGGGCTCCGCCCAACGCTCACCAACGTAGCTTGCGCTTTGGTAGACGCCGCCTTGCACCAACACGCGAATCTCATCGCCGTCCCCATCGTGCACGCGTTTCACACGCGCCAACCCATTGCGGGTTCGCGCAACCTGCAGACAGGCAGCACGAACAGCGACGGCGGCCGCACCAAGCGCCGCGGCTCCCAGGGCAACGCCGGCAACGACGCCAGCAGAAACACTCGGCTTGTTCATCTAGAGCTCCTTTTGCAGATAGAGTCCATGATCGTACAAACCCAAATGGCGATAGTACTCGCGCGTACCAATCGCGCTGATCACGCTGATGCGCGTATAACCCGCATCCCGGGCAATCTCGCACGCACGCTCTACGAGCAGACGCCCCAACCCATGGTGCTGGGCCGCCTGGCCTTGATACCCCACGCGCGCCGCCATGCCATACACGTGTACCTCGCGAATCATCGCCTCGTCCGGCATCGTCAGCAACTCGTCCGCATGCGCGGCAACAAACGAATGGTCGGGCAGCGACAACCGCAAAAAGCCCGCGATCTTGCCCTGCGGCGTCACCCACTGCAAAAAGCACTCGTGCGTCACCGGCGTCTCGTACGCCACCTCCTCATCAAGAGATAGCTCATCCAAGTCGGCACCCGCCGTGCTGATCTCGCGATAGCGAATCTCGCGCACCGTCGCACCGTCACCCCGAGCGGCCAAGCGGTTTTCGACGAGCTGACGCAGGTTGGGTTTCTTGTTGCCCACCATGATGTCGTCGGAACTAAAGTCGCGGATCATGCGACTGATGCGGCAGAACGCCGGCGTCACCACGATGTCGTCGGCCAGCACATCGAGCAGCTCTTCCTCGGTATAGGGACGCCACTCGCCGCGCTCGTAGCAGCCCACCAGACGCGAGCCCTCGATGAGCGCACACGGGTAAACCTTGACCTCGTCGGGCATAAAGGCCCCTTCGGTCATAAAGCGTTCGTAGTCGCGCTTGTCCCCCTCGGGCGTGGCGCCCAGCAAGTTAAGCATAAAATGCGCGTGGATCTTAAAGCCAAACAGGCGCGCAAGCGAAAACGCCCGCTCGATCTGCGCCACCGAAATACGACGCTCGTTGATATCGAGCAAATGTTGGTCGAGACTCTGAATACCCATCTGGATCTTGGTGCAGCCCAGGCGGCGGATGAGCGTAAGCGCCTGCGGCGTTACGGCATCGGGGCGCGTCTCGATAACGAGCCCCACCACGCGATGCTTCGCCGTCTCGTTGATGCGCTGCTGACGCTCAAGTTCCTCCATCGTTGCCGTCTGCCACTTGGCAACCTCGCCCCACGGCGTACCAGGGCCGTACAGACGACGCACCGCGCGGTTGTAGCCGCCCACGGCAGCATCCACACGCTCCTGCTCGTCGGCAACGCCAGCAGCAAGCTCAGCCTCGTCTGTCGCAATGCCGGCAACCCGATAGCGCTCGCGGCGCTCTGTTACCACCGGCGGCAGCGCATCGGCGGGAGCGTCATCGAGCAGGCGCCCCGCCTCGGCACGGCTGATGCCCGGACGCGCCAGCATGGGGTTGGCCGCCACGCCGGCGACGGCATCGTCATTGAGCGCACGGAAAAGCTCCGACATAAACCACGTCTGATACCCTTGCGGATAGTCGCTCCAGGTGCCACCGAGCACGATGAGCTCAATCTTATCGGTTGCGTGCCCCATCTGCGAAAGCGCGGTCAGACGAGCGCTCACCTGCAGATACGGGTCAAAGCAATTTTGCTCCGCACGGGCGCACGCCGGCTCGGCGTGCAGGTAGCTTTTGGGCATGCGCAGATCGTTGGGACAAAACAGGCAATCGCCCGAGCATGGCCAGGGCTTGGTGATAACGGTAATGGTCGCCACGCCCGAAGCCGTGCGACGAGGCTTCATACGCAGCACCTGCAGCAGTCGACGTTCCAGCTCGGCATCGACATTCCACCCAGCCCAACGAGCCGGCTCCTCACGTTTTACCCGCTGGTAGAACGGCAGCAGACGGCGCTTGGCCAAATCGCGTTTGTCGGCACCCTCACGGCGCGCCTCGGCATGTATCAGTTTGACGAGCGCTTTGTCGTCCACGGTCTCGCCGCGACGCAGAGCCTCGAGTATGTTCAAGATAATCTGTTCCATGACCCCATTGTAAAGGCAAAGGCGTCGGAGCCCGTCACGGCTCCGACGCCTCCATCAAACAGCGCAGCTATGGTATATAAGTCTTCGATAACCGCCCGTCACTCTGAATCAAATGACATGTCGCCCGAACCGACCTCAAAACGATACGTAGCAGACTTATCGCCGTTATCGAATTCAAGATTCAAAATGGTCTCGCCGTCGTAGCCAAGCGGAAGAAAATCGCTCTCGAAGTCGCCGCTGCGCAAGGTAAGGCTCGCCTTAAAGCCCGTCGAGTTCGGAACCATCATCTCCACATCGCCCGAGCCCACACTCACGTCCATCGACTTCGCGGGGGCCTGGTAGAGCTCGAACGTCACATCGCCCGAACCGACCTCAGCACTGAGCGCATCAGTCACGCTGCCCGCAAACTCTACATCTCCCGCACCCAGGAAAAGGTCGAAACCATCACAGGTGACACCGGCAATCTGCAGATCACCCGAGCCCACGTGCGCGTTGACTCCCTTCAGATGTTCGGCAACACGGCGCGGCAGCTCGACCGTAACTGAGCGATCGATTGCCTTACCGTCATCACTTCCAAACTGGGAAACCTTGAGCGTCGAGTCCTCGACGGATGCGATGTTCTGCGTCGCGGCCTTGGAGGCATCCATACCATTGGCAACGCGTCCCCGCTCGATAACGCGAGCCTTGTTACCATCAATAACCTTGACGTCCGCCGTAGCCGCATCGATATCGAAATCGAGGTAGCGAAACTCATCGGCATCAAAGGTCGTACACGAAAGCTGCTGAGGCCGAGCGGAATAGTTACCGCCATCGTTCATAAAATCGTCGTCATCAACCACATCGTCCATACCGGACAAGCCGGGTATAACATCGTCGAGATCCCACGGGCCATCAAAATGAATCAAAGTCCGCGAAACGCCAAAAACAAGCCCGATAATCAGTACAAACGCTCCGATGCCGACGCCCAGGCGCAGCTTGGATTCATGCGAAAGCTTCATCATTCGTCACCTTCTTTGGCACATGGCTCAGCGGTGGCCGCGGTAGCCACGTCAGCATCAGGTTCCGCAGAAGTATCCTTCCCCTGGGCCCTGACCGCCACCGGTGCCGGACCAACCTGAATATCCCCGCGCGCCCAATCGCCATCGAGTGCACGCGCCACCCAGTGATAGATGGGAATCGTGAAGAAGATCAGCGCAGCAAAGGGGCCGGCACCAAACAGGAACATCAGTAAAAAGAACAGCAGCCAGCACACGGCCCAATACGGGAATGACTGGAACGGACCCTTCACCGGAGTCGGACCAGCCGCACCGGTACCCGTCACCTGAGCCGTCGCCGCATTGGCAGCCTGCGCACTCCAGCTTGCCGCCTGCGCCGCCTTGGCTGCCGCGTCACTTGCCTGCGTTGCCGCCTCGGTGGCGCGCGCCGCCGCCTCATGGGTGCGGGCGCGCTCTGCCGCCTCGGCCTCGCGCTGACGAGCGCGGTCCTCGTTCTCAAACTCGATATCGTCCTCAATCTCATCGCTCGGATTGAGCAGCTCGTCCAGACTCACACCATAGAGCTTGGCGAGCGAGATCAGGTTCTCGGTATCGGGCGAGCTCTCCGCACGCTCCCATTTACTAACCGCCTGGCGCGACAGCCCCAGCTTTCGCGCCAGCCCTTCTTGGCTAAAGCCCTTGCTGCGGCGAAGGTCGGCGAGCCGCTGCGCAGTTTCTACATTCATGGTTCCTCCTATGTGATGCCAGCCGTGCCGCCGGACCGTTTTTGTTCTTAAGGCGCCTTGCACAGTTAAAAATCTATCCGCCACCGCCAAAAGCATGCCACCTATTCTAGTGAGATTTTTGACAACTGGCGGTTGCGGGCACATATGAGCTGCGGAAATGTGTCCAAACAAAGCAATGAGCCGCAGCTCGGTTGTCCCCGTTGCGGCGTTAACGGTAGTATGGTCATACTGTTTATTCCGCACCGCCAACGGAGGGAGTTCCGCGCCGTGAACCGCGATTTCGCCTCATCGCTCATCCAGCTCAACAACACGTTCTATCGCGAGCACTCCGCCTCCTTTTCCGATACGCGCCAGGCCCCGTGGCCCGGCTGGGTGCGCACCATGGACATCGCGCTCGAACAGCTCGACGTCGCCACGATCGAGCATCCCGTCCGCGTCTTCGATCTCGCCTGCGGCAATATGCGATTCGAAAACTTTGCCGCCGGCGGCGCACTTGCCGCCAAGGGCGTCGACGGCGCAAACCCCTCGGCAGATGCCAGCTGCCCGTTTGAGTTCTATGGCGTCGACTCGTGTCAAGACCTGGCCATCGATGCACATGGCCACGCGCTGCGCATTCCCAACCTGCACTTCCAGGAACTCGACGTGCTCGACGCCCTCATGAAGCTCAACCCCGCCGAAACACCCGACGTGCTTTTCGACGCCCCGCTCGCCGATATCTCGGTCTGCTTTGGCTTTATGCACCACGTGCCGTCGTGCGAGTACCGCGTACGCGTGCTCGACGCCCTGGTGCGGCAAACGCGCCCGGGCGGCATCATCGCCATCAGCTTTTGGGAGTTTATGAACGACGAGCGCATGGCGCGCAAGGCCGTTCGAGCCGAAGCCCGCGCCGAGCTCACCCCGCCGTTTGAGGGTTACGATTCCGCGCAGTTTGAAGCCGGCGACCACCTCATTGGCTGGCAAAACGACCGCCACGCCTACCGCTATTGCCATCACTTTGACGATCAGCAGATCACCGACCTGGTGCGCGGCGTCCGTACGTTCTACAAAAGCGGCGAGGTCCCCGTGCGCGAGCTTGAGCGTTTCCATGCCGACGGTCGCAGCGGCGAGCTCAACCGTTATGTGATCCTCAAGCGCCTGTAGGCATCGACGACTCGCCGCCGAGCCGTGCCGCTTCTTTCGGGCAAACTATGCCCACCCTTTTCAACCCATTGACGGAACGCGCAGCTATGCGTTCCATATTTATGACCAAGGAGCCTCATGGGAGCCGTCCACGTTCGCACGCCTAAGAACTTTGTGCTCGAGGAGCGCCTGGAGCGCTACGCCGATGCGATTGAGACGAACCCCGAGGCCTATGCCGGAGATTGGCGTGAAGTCTGTGCGCCAGTTGGCAGCAAGCCATTCGAACACCTTCACCTGGATCTTGGCTGCGGCAAGGGAACGTATCTTGTAGAGCGCGCGGCGCTCGAGCCAAACACGCTCTTTATCGGCATGGACCAAGAGCCCATCTGCATCGCCTATGCCGCACAGAAAATCTGCGAGCATGAACTGACCAACGCACTCGTTCTGCCTCGAGGCGCCGCATCGCTGCCGCAGCTATTTGCCACAGGCGAGCTCGATGCCATCACCATCAACTTTCCCACGCCGCCGCCCAAGGCCAAGTACGCCAAAAAGCGCCTCGTCCATGTCGACCATCTGATGCTCTATCGCCCGCTCTATGCAGCCGGCTACGATACGCTTTGGGTAAGTGACGACGTCCGCCGCGACCATCCCGAGCATCCCGAGACCGAATATGAATGCCGCACGCGCGAGATGGGCGCCGCCGTCTATGGCATTTGCGCTACGCCCGGCGCGGAACCCATCGAAGAGCAGCTCGCGGCGGGCCGCGCGCAGGAGCAAAGCCTTGCCTGCTACCTGCCCGAAAACCTCGATGAGCTCACCTACGTGCCTCTCGGCATGGAAGAGGCCGTCGAGAACTTCAGAAACCGTGCCCGCAAGGGCAAGAAGCGCCTGCCGCAAGAGTCCTAGGGGCTTCTGATGGTCGCGGCGTCAGCAAATAAGCGCGAATAGGCGCCAGCAAACAACCCTCAAACCTAAGTGAGTAGACTTTTTTGCAATAGCCAAGCACAACCCGCATAACGAAAACTAAAACCGCAGATAGAACCCTTGTGCAAAATCCATGTGCTCGCGACATCGCAAAAAGTCTACTCACTTAGCTGGCAACTGCACCAAACGGCCGGGCAGAACGCCCATTTCCTGCATTTTCTTGCCTGCAAACGCATCGATGCGCCGCTACGCCATAATAGTTGGCGGACAATCGCGAGAGAAAGCAACCACATGGCACAGACCACGACAGATACCGCCGCCAGCACCGTCTCCGGCGCCGGCGCCGCCAGCTCATTCTCGGGCGGCACGGGAACCGAAGCCGAGATTGGCTCGCTCGGCGCGCTCTCCCCCACCTGGTGGGAGCCCGAGGACGGCAGCGAGCTCGAACCGTGGCTCACGCCCGATCAAGCCTTCGAACGCTTCTTTGAATGGACGAGCGATCGCGGCATTGAACTGTGGGATCACCAAGAAGAGGCCCTCATGGACCTGGCTGCCGGCGATCACGTCATTTTAGGCACACCGACCGGATCGGGTAAATCGCTCGTCGCGCTGGGCATGCTCTTTATGGGCATGGCGCAGGGCAAGCGCTGCTACTACACGGCTCCCATCAAGGCTCTGGTCAGCGAGAAGTTTTTCGACCTTGTGCAGGTGCTCGGCCGCGATAACGTAGGCATGATTACCGGCGACACGCATATCAACACCAAGGCACCCGTCATCTGCTGCACGGCAGAGATCCTTGCCAACGACGCACTGCGCGAGAGCGAAGATGCCGACGTGGGCTGCGTGGCCATGGACGAGTTCCACTACTTTGCCGACCCCGACCGCGGTTGGGCTTGGCAGGTGCCACTGCTCACCCTGCCCCACACGCAATTCATGCTCATGAGCGCCACGCTCGGCGATGTCACTGCCATCGCCGCCTCACTCGAGGAACACACCGGTGCTACCTGCGACTTGGTCGTCGATGCCCCGCGCCCCGTGCCGCTGAGCTACGACTACGTGACGACCTCCCTCGAGGGCACGGTCGAGCTCGCCATGCGCCGCGGCGAGGCCCCGCGCTATATCGTGCACTTTAGCCAGGATGCCGCCCTTGCAACGGCACAGTCGCTCGCCAATTTTGGCATCGCCAGCAAGGAGCAGCGCGAGGCCATCAAAGCAGCGGCAAAGGGGACGAGCTTCTCCACGGCCTTTGGTAAGATTCTCAAACGCCTGCTTGGATGCGGCGTCGGCGTGCACCATGCCGGCATGTTGCCGCGCTATCGCCTGCTGGTGGAGCGCCTGGCGCAGCAGGGCCTGCTGCCCGTCATCTGCGGCACCGATACGCTCGGCGTCGGCATCAACGTACCCATCCACACCGTGGTACTCACCGCGCTCACCAAGTTCGACGGCTACAAGATGCGTCGCCTGCGCGCCCGCGAGTTCCATCAGATTGCCGGTCGCGCCGGCCGCTCGGGCTTCGATACCGAGGGCATGGTCATCGCCGAGGCCCCGGAGCACGAGATCGAGAACGCCAAACTCATGGCCAAGGCGGGCGACGACCCCAAGAAGCTCCGCAAGATTAAAAAGAAGAAGGCCCCCGAGGGCTTTGTCACCTGGAACAAGCAGACCTTTGAGCGCCTGATCGAGACGCAGCCCGAGACGCTCAAGCCGCGCCTTCGCATCACGCACTCCATGGTGATTAGCGTGGTCGAGCAGGGCGGCGATGCCCGAGTCCGCGTACACGACCTCATCGAGACGAGCTTGCAGACCCCCGAGGAAAAGGCCAAGCTCGAGGTTCGCGCCGACGAAATCTTCGCCACGCTCATCGATTCCGGCGTCGTCGTTCGCACCGAGGTGCCGCCCGCGCCCGACGCCCCGACTGACGCCGCGCCAGACATCGACTATGCACTGACGGTCGATCTGCCCGAGGACTTTGCGCTCGACCAGCCGCTCTCGCCGTTTTTGCTTGCCGCGCTGGAGCTGCTCGACCCCGAGAGTGAGACCTATACCATGGATCTGATCTCAATGGTCGAGGCTACGCTCGAGGATCCCAAGCAGGTGCTGCGCGCGCAGGAGCGCGCCGCGCGCGACCGCGCTATGGCCGAGATGAAAGCCGACGGCGTCGAATATGAGGAACGCTTGGAGCGCATCCAGGATGTCACCTACGAAAAGCCGCTCGAGGATTTGCTCGATGCCGCCTTCGACAAGTACTGCCAGGAAGTACCTTGGGCCAGCGACTACCAGCTCTCGCCCAAGAGCGTCCTGCGCGACATGTTGGAGAGCGCGAGCGACTTTAAGGGCTATATCCAAAAGCTCGGCATCGCCCGCTCCGAGGGCATTCTGCTGCGCTACCTAGCCGAGGCCTACCGCTCCCTCGATCGCACCGTGCCCATTGAGAAGCGCGATGAGCGCTTGCGCGACATCATTTCGTGGCTCGGCTTTGTGGTGCGCTCGGTCGACTCGAGCCTGGTGGACGAGTGGGAGAACGCCGGCAACCCGGCAGCCCTCGATGCTGCGCCGCCGCAGGGCATCGACGAGGTCGTGGCGGACCGCCGCGGCTGCACGCAGTTGGTGCGCAATGCACTCTTCCGCCGCGTGACACTTGCCGCCCGCGCGCACGTTCGCGACCTGGGCGAGCTCGACGACGACTGGGGCATGAGCGAAATTCGCTGGCAAAAAGCACTCGACGCTTACCACGAGCAGCACGAGGAAATCCTCACCGACGGAGATGCCCGCAGCGCCGCGATGTTTTCCATTGACGAGTCCGACGAGAAGACCGCGCACGTATGGCACGTGCACCAGATCTTTGCCGACGAGGATGGCGACCACGATTTTGGCATCATGGGCGATGTCGATCTGGACGCCACGCAAGACGGCGGCGAGGTCATCTTCAAAAACTACCGCGTCGGCTTTTTGGAGGACCTGCTCTAGGACTAGCTGAATTTATCGGATCCAAACGGTGTGGGGCCGCTGGCAACATCGCCTGCGGCCCCACTTTTGCACTATACGCTATCCCCTACTCGGTATCCTCGACCTCATACGAATCCGCCTCGGCTGGCTCATCGTTTGTCTCTGTCGCAGCCCCGCGCGCCTCGTCAAACGCGGCCTTCATGGTCTTGTTGCCCCACGTGAGCTTGCGAATGGTAAGATCGTCGGCCTTCTTGTTGGCTAGGCGCAGATTGTTCTCGGAGGACAGCAACGCCTCCTTGGTTTTCTGCAGATGGCTAATCGTCTTGTCGATCTCATCAATCGCCGTTTGGAACTTGCGGCTCGCGATCTCGTAGTTGCGACCGAAATCATTCTTGAACTTTTCCATCTTGGCTTCGAAGTTCGTGACGTCGATATTCTGCTGTTTGTACTCCGCCAGTTCCTGCTTATAGCGCAGCGAACCCATGGCGGCGTTGCGAAGAAGCGTGATCATGGGAATAAAGAACTGTGGGCGAATCACG
>CAJMSL010000010.1 GCA_905216045.1 uncultured bacterium | reverse complement strand
GGTGCCTGCGGCTCGGGTGGGGTAGCCTTCCGCCTTAAGGACGCGGCGGGCGTAGTTGGCGGCAGCACGGTAGCGGGCGCTCGCCATGCACAGCTGCGAGATGGCCTCGAGCGTGTGGAGCCACCCGATAAGTGCCGGCTCGTTCACGGTGAGATCTGCCGCCGTCACGCCGTCCGTCAAAACTTTGTTGGCCCAGTAGTGTGGGGCCTCCATATCGAACCCGGGCACACTTTGCTGCAGGTAATCGGTCGTGGTCGCCTCGAGCTTCATCAGGTCGCCCAGGCAGGCGTCAACGGGCGTGTCCGCCAAAATGATGGCGAGCAGCTGGGCATCGACGGCCAGCGCATCGACGCGGACAATCTTGAGCAGCTCATCGCGCATGTCGTCGAACAGACGATTGCGCGTCTGCTCGAACTCCTCGTCGCTGCCCATATCCTCGATGCGATGGAGCTCGTCGAGCAGGTGGCGATGAACACCGGCGTAGGACAGCAGTGCCTGAGCATGCTCGGTCTGTGCATACTTATGAGGGTTGACGCTCACGTCGTTATGGACAAGCTCGCGTGCTGCATCGGTGAGTTCGGGGTGCGACGCCAGATAGGTGCGCTCCAGGTAGGCGGGGATGTAGACGCTCGGATCCATTAGAGGTCTCCTCCCTTAAACGGCAAACCCTGCTCGGCCGCCCGCAGTATGCGCTCATCGATTTGGGAACGCACGATATCGTTGGTAGCGACCCAGGCGGCGAAGCTGGCGTTGTCGGGGGCGCCCAGGCCCTCCTGCAGTACCGGCGTCGCCTCGGACAGCGCAAGGACGAGCTCGTCGGTGGAGCCCACACCCACGTTGACGCGGGCATAGACGCCATCGGGAAACTCGGTTTGGAAGTAGAGCGCCTCGGCCGCGTGCGGGCACGAGCGTGCGAGGATGCGCAAATAGTGCTCGGCGCCCTCGTAGTCCAGCTCGCGCCAGGCAGCGCTCATCAGCGCGATGAGCGTCCATGGGTCCAAGTCGCGCTCCGCGTCCTTGGGACGACGACGCAGCGGCGTGCTGGCGAGATAGGGGACGGAGTGGGCAGAGCGAAATCGCTTGAGCTCCTCGGCGGGGTATTCGAGCTTTGCCATAGCGAGCATCGCGGTGTGGCGGACACCAGCGGGGTCGTTGGGCGCAAAGTCCAAGCTGCGATTCGCGGCTTCGAGCGACATGCGGTAGCGTCCGCTAATGAGCGCGCGCGATGCCAAGGCGGCAAGCCAGCGCAGGTAGGGGCGGCGCATAAGGTCGCCTGCGGCCTCACGCTCGTAGGGGTCCTGCGCCGAGGCGGTCTTGAGCGCCAGATCGTGCTCCACTTCGTCGCACTTGGACACCAGATACTGCACGTATTCCTCGTTGGAGCCGGCGGTGAGGGCGGTCAGCATGCGCTGAGCGTCCCAGTTGGTCGGGTCGAGCGCGGCTGCCTCGCGGAGCATGTTCTCGGCAGCTGCCTCTTCTTGCTCTGCCTGGGTATCGTCAGGGATAAAGGGAATGCGGTAGTCGACAGCCTCGACCACCTTGGCAATGAGGTGCCCGGCGCGGTCGCGGTCGTGCACGATGAGCGGTGCGGGGTTGCGGGTGAATTGTTCCATCAGACGCTCTACGGCGGCACCGTCGGTGAGCGGGATATTGTCGCGGCGCAAGGCCTCAAGAACGAGGCGATGGCAATCCTCTTGAATGGGATCGAATGCCATGGGGCCTCCTTTGCTGCGGTTAGGGTTCAAATGTTTCTATATAAGGTTCTAGTTTACCCGCATGTGGCACACCGGGGGTGCCGCACTTGGACTTGCACCTTTGCACCACGAAGACGGATGTCGCACAAATGTCGGCACCTTGGACGACCGAGTGGTATCACGGTGCCGCAAACGGTCGATTTTTGGCGGCGAACGGTGCATATTTTGGAGGGGCACGGTCCTGCCCGGGATATGTAGTCAACCTTGATAAAACGTTTGCCCAGCTTGGGAGTATGAATGCCGCACAAGGGTCTTCAGGGATAGAAAAAACGTTTCATCATTGGCGGCTTTAGGTGAATAACTGACCAACCAGAACGGTAAAATAGTGTTTGTCTGAGCGTTGAGACGTTTAGACATCGCGCATTGTCATCGCCGGCAACGCGCAAACCGGTCCTAACGGAGCCAATTGGGTGCTCCGTTATATACGCAAGTCTAAGAGGGGCTTGTTTAGGAGGCACAGTATGGGACGTTTTACCAATCCTCGCGATCTGTACTTTGGTGAGGGCGCTCGCCACGAGGTGAAGAACCTCAAGGGTAAGAAGGCCATCATCGTTTCTGGCGGCAGCTCTATGCGCCGCGGCGGGTTCCTGCAGGACGTTGAGGCCGACCTCAAAGAGGCCGGCATGGAGGTCAAGCTGTTCGAGGGCGTCGAGTCCGATCCCTCCATCGAGACCGTCATGAAGGGCGCAGCCGCTATGCGCGACTTCGAGCCCGACTGGATTGTTGCTATCGGCGGCGGTTCGCCCATCGATGCTGCTAAGGCCATGTGGGTCTTCTACGAGTATCCCGAGGAGTCCTTCGACAACATTATCCAGCCGTTCAGCTTCCCCGAGCTGCGTCAGAAGGCTCACTTCTGCGCCATTTCCTCTACCTCCGGCACTGCTACCGAGGTCACCGCATTCTCCGTCATCACGGATTACGAAAAGGGCATCAAGTACCCGCTGGCCGACTTCAACATCACCCCTGATGTCGCCATCGTCGACCCCGAGCTCACCTACACCATGCCCGCCAAGCTGTGCGCTCACACCGGCATGGATGCTCTGACCCACTGCATGGAGGCCTACGTTTCCACCTGCGCCTCTATGTTCACCGACGCCAACGCCCTGCACGGCATCCGCGAGATCGTCGAGTGGCTGCCCAAGTCCTATGCTGGCGACCATGAGGCCCGTCAGCACATGCACGAGGCTCAGTGCATCGCCGGTATCGCCTTCTCCTCGGGCCTGCTCGGCATCGTTCACTCCATGGCTCACAAGACCGGTGCTGCCTTCGAGAAAGGCCACATCATCCACGGTGCCGCTAACGCCATGTACCTGGGCAAGGTCATCCAGTGGAACTCCAAGGATCCCCGTGCTGCCGAGCGTTACGCTTACGTGGCCAAGGAGATCCTGCACCTTCCCGGCGAGACCAACGAGGAGCTCATCGCTGCGCTCGTCCAGAAGATCCGCGACCTCAACGACCAGCTCAACATTCCGCAGTCCATCAAGGATTACGCGAATGGTGGCGTGAAGGTCGACGCCGAGAACCCGCAGATGGTTTCCGAGGAGGAGTTCCTCGCCAAGCTGCCCGAGATCGCCGCGAACGCCGAGCAGGACGCCTGCACGCCCGAGAACCCGCGTGAGACCAAGGCTGCCGACTTCGAGAAGATCCTCAAGGCCTGCTACTACGACACCGACATCGATTTCTAATCGACTCTTGTTATCGTAACGAGGGGCTCCGCACGTATCCGTACGGAGCCCCTTTCTTTTTTAGAGAATGGGATAGTTATGGCTGCAATTTTCAATAGCCCCAGCAAGTACATCCAGGGTCCGGACGAGCTCGCCAAGCTCGGCTCCTATGTCGAGCCGCTCGGCGCTAAGGCCCTCGTCATCGTGACGCCTTCGGGCAAGAAGCGCGTCGGTGCCAAGATCGAGGGCGGCTTTGCCGAGGCCAAGGCCGAGCTGCTGTTTGAGGACTTTAACGGCGAGTGCTCCAAGGGCGAGGTCGATCGCCTGGTTGCGCTCGCTCGCGACAACGGTTGCGACATCATCGTCGGCGTCGGTGGCGGCAAGATCCTCGACACCGCGAAGGCCGTCGCCTATTACCTGGAGTCCCCGGTTATCATTTGCCCCACCATTGCCTCGACCGATGCACCGTGCTCGGCACTTTCGGTGCTTTACACCGATGACGGCCAGTTCGACAAGTACCTCTTCCTTAAGGCAAACCCCAACATTGTCCTGATGGATACGACGGTTATCGCGGCGAGCCCGGTGCGCCTGACGGTTTCCGGTATGGGCGATGCGCTCGCAACCTATTTCGAGGCTCAGGCGACGCACGATGCCGACGGCGGCACCTGCGCCGGCGGCAAGGGCGGAATGGCCGGCCTGGCGCTCGCCAAGCTCTGCTATGAGACGCTCATGGCCGATGGCGTCAAGGCCAAGGTTGCGCTGGAGAAGGGTGCGCTCACGCCTGCCGTCGAGCACATCATCGAGGCCAATACGCTGCTTTCGGGCATTGGCTTTGAGAGCTCGGGCCTTGCTGCTGCTCATGCCATCCACAATGGTCTGACGATGCTGCCCGAGTGCCACGGCATGTATCACGGCGAGAAGGTCGCCTTCGGCACTATCGTCCAGCTGGTACTCGAGGATGCCCCGACCGAGAAGCTCGAGGAAGTCTTGGGCTTCTGCATTGAGCTTGGCCTGCCGGTCACGATGAAGGAACTTGGCGTTGCCGAGCTTACGCGCGAGCAGGCCATGATTGTTGCCGAGGCCGCCTGCGCACCCGATGACACCATGTGCAACATGCCCTTTGAGGTGACGCCCGAGATGGTCGCAAACGCCATCCTGGGTGCCGACGCTCTGGGCCACTACTATCTCATGGATGAGTAAATCAAGCTAAGGAAGGGGCAAAGCCAACAGATGGCTTTGCCCCTTTTTGCTATGGTGCAAAGGGGCAAGGTTTCTTTGCACCAATTGTTGTTTGATGAAGGGCGGATTCTCGTATGGCGCTTCCTATGGTTTACGGCGGTCCCGGCCGGTATGTTCAGGGGCCGGGGGAGCTTTCGCGCCAGGGCAGGTATTTGTCATGGTTGGGCTGCGCTGCCTATGTCTTGTTTGACCAGGGCACCGAGGATCGGCTGTGCAGGCAGATCGTCGATGGATTTCTGGACGAAGATCTAAGCGAGCCGTTCTTTAAGATTTATGATGGTCCGTGTACGGAAGAGGCCGTTGTCGAAATGGCTAAGGAAGCCCAGGCCGAGTATTGCGACATGGTAGTGGGTATTGGCGGCGGCAAAATGCTCGATATCGCCAAGGCCGTTGCGTTTTATGCCGAGTTGCCGTTGTGCGTATGCCCCACGGCGGCGTCGATGGACGGTCCGTGCAGCGTGATTTCCGATGGCGATCTGCAGGGTGTTGCAAATGCGGTCTTTAGAAACGAGCGTAATATGGCCAACGAGCAGGCCAAGGTGACCAAACAAAAGCTCGTGCAGCTCATGTGCGAGGCATAGTTTGGCGCTTGATTGACCTTGTGCAATCGAGGCGGCGATAGGCCATAGGCTATTTGCCGCAAAGATGCTCCGCATGTAATTTGCCCGAGGCGTGGGCCGATAGCGTATCATTATCTCTTGCTTGTTTGCACTGCTCAGGGAGGGGCCGCGCATGGCGCAGGAACACGATCTGTTTGATGACATTATCGAGATCAGCAAGGGTTTCGACTTTCTTAAAAACCCGCTTGGCGGCGTGACCGATGCACTCGATCCATCGGCGCCGCAGTGGAATCCTGCCGACTACAAGGAGCGCCCGCGCGGCAACACCATTCCGTGCTTGACCTGCAAAAACGAAAAAAGCGGCTGCACCGCGTGCATGGACGTGTGCCCGGTCAACGCTATCGAGGTCGAGGAAGACTCCATCGAGATCCTCGACTCCTGTCGCAAGTGCGGCCTGTGCGCCGCTGCCTGTCCGACCGAGGCGATCATCTCGCCGCGCCTGGCGCCCAAAAACCTGTATGACGATATCGTCTCTGCTGCTACGAGCCACGAGACCGCCTACGTCACCTGCACGCGCGCCCTCAAGCGCATGCCGCGCGAGAACGAGGTCGTCGTTGCCTGCGTGGGCGATATTACGGCCGAGACCTGGTTCTCGGTACTGGCGGACTATCCCAACGTGAGTGTGTACCTGCCGTTGGGCGTGTGCGATAAATGCCGCAACACCGGCGGTGAGGACATTCTGGGCGAGGCGATTGCGAAGGCCGAAGAGTGGTCTGGCACGGGTATGGGCCTGGAGGTCGATCCCAAGAGCCTCAAGTGTCATAAGCTTCGCGAGTACGAGCGCAAGGAGTACATGGAAAAGATTGCCCGCACCACGGGCCTGACGGTGACCAAGCTCAATCCGGCGACGGCGGCGCTGGCCTCGGTGACGCAAAAGCTCAAGGCCCATCGCCATCAGATTACCCAGCTGGAGCGCACGCTCAACACCATGTGCGGCACCACGACGACCAAGCGTCGCCGTTCGCTCACGCACGGGCGCCAGCTGGTACTCTCGACGCTGCAAAACCATCCCGAGCTTGCCCAGAACATGCAGGTGAGCACGCCGGAGTGCGATTTTGACAAGTGCACGTCGTGCGGCGAGTGCGTCAACGTGTGCCCCACGTTTGCCTGCGATCTGGTGGGAAGCGGCCGCTTTGCGTTGGAGTCCACGTATTGTTTGGGCTGCGGCGCCTGTGTCAAGGTGTGTCCCGAGCATGCGCTCAAGCTTGTTGAGCATGATGCGTCCAACTTGGTTGTCGTCGATCCCGAAGCCGAGGAAAAGGCCGCCCAGAAGGCGAAGGCTCACGAAGAAGCTGAGAAGGTCAAGGCCGAAGCAAAGGCCAAGCTGGACAAGATGCTCGATCAGGTGGAGAAGCTCGCGGACTAGCTAAAAGAGCGTAAATGATGGCCGGTGGGACAGGTACTGCCCCGCCGGCCAAAAAAGTTGCGGTGGAATAGTTCCTGTTTTGCCCTTAAGCTGGCAATTCTAGGAACTATCCCACCGCAACTAATAAATGGTTAGTTCATGCTGCTTTGGTGGCCGGTTCGACCGGTTTCATGGAGCAAAAAGAACCCGGGAACCTGTTTGGTCTCGGTGTATTCCATAAGGATACCGTCGGCGTTGTAGGTCTGTCCGCGTATAACGGCGAGTGCGTTAAAGTCGTCGAGATCGAGCACGCGCGTATCCTCGGGCGTGGGATGCTCGATCGTTACATCGCGTTTGCCCGTGACAATCTTAATGCCAAGGTCTTCTTCGAGGTAACGATAGATCGAGTCGTTGACAATCTCGGGTGTCAGCCCCGGTACCTGTGAGCTTAGGTAATAGGAGTCGTCGGAGCACACGGCGTGTCCGTTTGCGTAACGGATGCGTTTGGCGCGTGTGAGCTCGCAGCCTTCGGGAAACCCGGTAATCCCGGAGAGTGCCTTGCTACAGACGAGGAGCTCAAAAACGGTGGTGACAGTCTTGAGCTCAAAGCCTCGGCTGGCCGCGATTTCCTTAAAGGTCTCGAGTCCGCCGCCACCACGACTCTTCTCGTCACTGATGTTGCGAATGACGCGCATGCCTTTGCCTTGCTGGGGGAGCACGTAACCATCTGCCGCAAGCATCGAGATGGCGCGACGGACCGTCATGCGCGAACAGTCAAACAGCTGCGTGAGCTCAGTCTCCGAAGGCAGATAACTCTGATAGGCGTATGTGCCGTCGTCAATCGACTGCTTCACGTTGTCATAAATAGTTTGGAAGATGGCTCGCGCCACGACGGTCTCCTAGAGCTGAGTGCGCGAGCGGTGGATGAGGACCGCTCGCGCAGGTGTCGATCGATTTACTTGCTGGGGTCGATTATATATTTACCCATGGCACGCTGAGCGGGGTCTGACAGGTTGTCGCCGAGTTCGGCGAGGGTAGCCACCTTGGCGACCTGCGAGGTTACGTCGAGCCTGCCAGAGTCGATGAGCTCGAGCGCGCGACGCTGCGTATAAGGGTTGATGTAGGACGAGGTAAGCACAAGCTCCTTCTGGAAGACCTCGAAGGGCTTGACGGTGATCGTCTCATCGGGCTTGGTGAGGCCGAACATCATGACCGTAGCCTTGTGGCCGGCGATCTGGATGGCCTGCTCGATGGTGACGGGCTTGCCAACACACTCGATAACGACATCGACGTTGCCGACGCCCTCCTGCTTCAGGCGGGCCGGGACGTCCTCGTGGATGGAATCAATTGCCAGGTCGGCGCCGAGTTTGAGCGCAACCTCGCGCTTGCCTTCGACAGGCTCGAGCAAGACAACCTTGGTGGCGCCGGCGTTTTTAGCAAGCTGCATCATGAGCAGACCGATCATGCCACCGCCGATAACGACAACTGTGCTGCCGGGCTTGATGTTGCACATATCGATGCCGTGCAGGCAGCAGGCGACGGGCTCGGTCATGGCGCCCTGCTCGAAGCTGGTGTGATCGCCCAACTTGTAGACTTGCTGCATATCGACGGAGCAGTACTCGGCAAAGCCGCCGTTAACGGTGGTGCCGTAACCGGTCATATGCTCGCAGTAGTGGTTGATTCCGTCGCGGCAGGGTTCGCAGCAGCCGCAGGGATGGTTTGGGTCGATGCACACGCGATCGCCCGGTTTAAAGCCGGTGACATCGCTGCCCACGGCCTCGACAACGCCCGCAAACTCATGACCAAGGATCGTGGGCGGGGTAACGTCGGCTGCACCCTTGTCGCCTTCATAGATATGAACGTCGGTACCGCAGACGCCGCAAGCTTTGACGTTGATCAGAACGTCGCGCCTGCCCACGGCCGGCTTTGCCGATTCCTCGACTCTGAGGTCGTGCTTTCCATAGAAGACCGCGCTTTTCATGGTGACTCCTTAACGTGGCGGTGAATGTTGTAATGAAGTATAGGCATGTCTATAGATATAGACAAGCACATCTAGACAAGTAGAAAAGAAAATTGAAATGCAGCCATCAACTATGTCAGATTTAACAGGCGAAATACTGGACATATACCGTTTACGGCCAATAATCAATCGTTTACCGACCGTTGTATTTATGCTAACTTGTCTAGATAAGTGATATGATAAAAATAGAAGCGCAAGAAGTCAGGGAAGCGGGCCCACCCGTCCTATTGCACGAGGTACACGCAAACGGCGCGTCTGCGGTCTCGAGTGAAGCCAAAACCGCAGTCGCTCCGAATGAAGAGAGGGGGATTCCCCGTCATGATGCAAAAGATACAACGTTTCGGCGGTGCAATGTACACGCCTGCAATTCTTTTCGCATTTTCCGGAATCGTCGTCGGCCTGGGTACGTTGTTTACCACCGAGGCGATCTTTGGCGAGATGGCCACTGCGGGCCATCTTTGGTTTGATTGCTGGAATGTGCTGCTCCAGGGTGGTTGGACGCTCTTTAACCAGATGCCGTTGCTGTTTTGCGTAGCGTTGCCAATCTCGCTCGCGAACAAGCAGAACGCTCGCTGCTGCATGGAGGCTTTGGCCATCTACCTTACCTTCAACTACTTTGTTAGCACAATCTTGGGGCAGTGGGGCCCTGTCTTTGGGGTCGACTACTCTGTCGAGGCGGGCAGCGGTACTGGTCTTGCCACTATCGCAAGCATCAAAACGCTTGATATGGGCATCATGGGCGCGCTCATTATCTCTGGTATCGCCACGATGCTGCATAACAAGTTCTTCGACACCGAACTTCCTGAGTGGCTGGGCGTGTTCTCGGGCTCCGTGTTCATCTATATGATCGGTTTCTTCGTTATGGTTCCGGTCGCTCTTATCGCCTGCCTGGTGTGGCCGCATGTTCAGGCTGCTATCTCCGCCTTCCAGGGATTCATCCTTTCCGCCGGTACGTTTGGCGTGGGTGTCTTTGCTTTCTTCGAGCGCGTGCTGATCCCTACAGGCCTGCACCACTTTATCTATACGCCGTTCTATTACGACAACGCGGCGGTCAACGGCGGCATCTTTGCTGCTTGGGCCAACATCCTGCCCCAACTGGCTGCCGATCCGAGCATTGCTCTTAAGGATGCCGCACCCTGGGCTGCCTATACCTGCCCTGGTTGGACTAAGGTCTTCGGCTCGCTTGGCGTCGCCATTGCGTTTTATATGACCGCCAAACCCGAGCGCAAGCAGCGCGTCAAGGCTCTGCTGATCCCGGTCACCCTTACCGCTATGCTTTGCGGTATTACCGAGCCGCTTGACTTCACCTTCCTGTTCATCGCGCCCGGCCTGTTCGTCGTCCACTGCGTGCTCGGAGCGCTTGGCTGCATGGCTCAAAACCTCCTTGGCGTCGTGGGTATCTTCGACGGCGGCATCATCTCGATGCTCTCGTGGGACTGGCTGCCCCTTTGGGCCGCACACGGTCTGCAGTACGCCATCTCCATCCTTGTCGGTCTGTGCTTTACCGCTCTTTGGGTTGTGGTCTTCCGTTTCCTGATCGTCAAGTTCGACTTTAAGACCCCCGGTCGCGAGGATGACGATGTTGAGGTCGAGCTCAAGTCCAAGGCCGACTACAAGCAAAAGCAGAGCGGTGCTGCTGCTGGCAAATCGGCCGCCCAGAGTAAAGATGATGAGCGCTTGGTGCTTGCCGAGAACATCCTCGATCTGCTCGGTGGCACGGATAACATCATCGATGTAACTAACTGCGCTACCCGTCTGCGCGTTAACGTCAAGGACAAGAGCGTCGTTGCACCCGAGGCTTCCTTCAAGGCGATCGGTACGCATGGCTTGGTGGTCCAAGGTCAGTCAATCCAGGTCATCGTCGGCCTTAGCGTCCCGCAGGTTCGCGAGAAGTTCGAGAGTCTTCTGAAGTTCGAGAGTCTTCTGTAAACCATCGTCCATCGAAACAATCGGCCTTGCAGAGCCGGTATGCACCGCAAGGCCGATTCTAGAGATAAAAAACTCCACTTCTAGGTAACAATTCCAAACCGTGCAGGCCGCGTACGGGGATGGATTGAGCAAGCGGCCAGAATGAGGAGGACATCATGTCCAAGAAAAACTATGCCGTGACCATTGCCGGCGGTGGCTCTACCTTCACCCCGGGCATCGCTCTGATGCTGCTTGAGGAGCGTGACCGCTTCCCGGTCAACAAGGTGACCTTCTACGACAACAACGCCGAGCGCCAGGAGATCGTGGCAAAGGCCTGCGAGATCTATTTCCACGAGAACGCCCCCGAGGTTGAGTTTAGCTACACCACCGACCCCGAGACCGCATTCACCGGGACCGACTTCGTGCTTGCTCACATCCGCGTCGGCCTGTACGCCATGCGTGAGCTCGACGAGAAGATTCCTCTCAAGTACGGCTGCGTTGGCCAAGAGACCTGCGGTGCCGGCGGTATCGCCTACGGCATGCGCTCCATCGGTGGTGTCATCGAGATCCTCGACTACATGGAGAAGTACAGCCCCAACGCCTGGATGCTCAACTACTCCAACCCCGCGGCCATCGTCGCCGAGGCCTGCCGCGTGCTGCGCCCCAACAGCCGCATCATCAACATCTGCGACATGCCGATCGCGATCATCGACGTGGTTTGCGCCGCGCTCGATATCGACAAGAAGGATGTCGAGTACGATTACTTTGGCCTCAACCACTTTGGTTGGTTCACCTCGATCCGCCACAAGGGCGAGGAGGTGCTCCCGCAGCTGCGCGAGTACATCAAGGAGCATGAGATTCTGCTGCCCGACTCTTACCTCAAGGGCATGGGCTCGCTCATGGCAAAGAAGCCCGAGGAGGCCGTCGACGAGCACCCCGAGCAGAACCGCCACACCAAGGGCAGCTGGTACTACGTCTGGAAGGGCGAGTACGAGATCATGGAGTGCTTCCCGGAGTACCTGCCCAACACGTATCTGAACTACTACCTGCAGCAGAAGGAGTTCGTCGAGCACTCCAACCCCGAGCGCACCCGTGCTAACGAGGTTGAGGAGACGCGTGAGAAGAACCTCTTTGATGGTATCGACCATTACGAGAAGACGGGCGAGATCGACGAGAGCACGTTCTATGCGGGCAGCCACGGCGACTGGATTGCCGATCTGGCTATCGCTCTGAAGAACGACACCAAGCAGCGCTTCCTGGTCATTTGCGAGAACAAGGGCGCCATCCCCAACATGCCCTACGACGCTATGGTCGAGCTGCCTGCCTACATTGGCAAGAACGGCCCCGAGGTCATCAGCCGCGACAACATTCCGCTGTTCCAGCAGGGCCTCATGATGCAGCAGCTGAACTCCGAGAAGCTCATTGTCGAGGCTACGATCGAGGGTTCGTACGAGAAGGCGCTTAAGGCCTTTACGCTCAACAAGACCGTGCCGTCGATGAAGGTCGCCAAGGAGGTTCTCGACGACATGATCGAGGCCAACAAGGGTTACTGGCCCGAGCTTAAGTAAAAGCAACAGGGTCGCTGGCCGCATGCCTGAATCAATGCCCCGCCCACGTGATTGCGTGGGCGGGGCATTGTCGTTTGGTAACGCGTTTTATCAAATATGGCATTTATCTGCGATAATGTTCATTTTCACCGCTGATGGTGACATTTCATACCGCCTGCCGAACTGCGTGGAGGCCTAACAACTTTATAGGTCAGTGTTGTGCGTGTAGCAATTTCGCCCGGCCTCGCCTCCGGGCTGCCGCATGAGAGGGGATCTTATGGCACGACTGCACGTAATGGAACGCAGCCACGCTCAGGCCGTCATGGACGACCTGCACGATGCGCTTGGACGCCGTCTGGCGGTGAGCTCGCTCGCCCCGTGCCCCGTCGAGTTTACGGCGGCGCTCGTCAACCTGTGCTCCACCCAGAGCTGCGGCAAATGCACGCCCTGCCGCGTGGGCCTGAGCGCGCTGAGCGACCTGCTCGCCGATGTGCTCGAGGGCCGCGCCGACGAGTCCACGCTCAACTTGATTGAGCGCACTGCCCGCACCATCTATCTTTCGAGCGACTGCGCCATCGGTTACGAGGCCGGTGCCATGGCGCTTACGGCTATCCGCGGTTTTCGCGACGATTTTGAACACCACATCCGCGAGCACTCCTGTGGCTTTGACCGCGAGGCCCGCGTCCCGTGCGTCTCGGGCTGCCCGGCGCACGTCGACATTCCCGGTTACATTTCGCTGGTCGAGGCCGGCCGCTATGCCGATGCCGTCAAGGTCATCCGCAAGAACAACCCGCTGCCGCTCGTTTGCGGCCTGGTGTGCGAGCATCCCTGCGAGATGCACTGCCGTCGCGGCATGGTCGACGATCCCATGAACATCCTCGCCCTCAAGCGTTTTGCCGTTGAGCACAGCGACCTCAACGATTACAAGCCCAGCGTGGCCGACAACACCGGTAAGCGCATCGCCGTGATCGGCGGCGGCCCGGCTGGCCTTTCCTGCGCCTACTACCTGGCCGTGATGGGCCATAAGGTGACCATCTTTGAGCAGCGCCACCACCTGGGCGGCATGCTGCGCTATGGCATTCCCAGCTACCGTCTGCCGCGCGAGCGCCTGCAGGCCGAGATTGACTGGATCTTGAGCGCCGGCATCGACGTGGAGCTCGACCACTCCGTCAATGGCGAGGAACTTGCCCGCCTGCGCGACGAGTTCGATGCCGTCTACCTGGCCATTGGTGCCCACAGCGATAAGAAGCTCGGCCTTCCGGGCGAAGAGGCGCTCGGCGTGGAGTCGGCCGTCAAGATGCTGCGCGCCATCGGCGACGACGAGCTGCCCGACCTGAGCGGCCAGCGCGTGTGCGTCATCGGCGGCGGCAATGTGGCCATGGACGTGGCGCGCTCCGCCGTGCGCTGCGGTGCCGAAAAGGTGAGCATCGTCTACCGCCGTCGCATCTGCGATATGACGGCCCAGGATGCCGAGATTGCCGGCGCCCAGGCCGAGGGCTGCGAGGTTCTGGAGCTCACGGCCCCGCTCGCTATCGAGACGGGTGAGGAAGGCCGCGTGACTGGCCTGCGCGTGCAGCCGCAGATTATCGGCGAGCCCCGTCGTGGGCGCCCGGCCCCGCGTGCCGCCGCCACGTCCGAGCGCGTCATTCCCTGCGAGCGCGTGTTTGTGGCCATTGGCCAGGACATCGATTCCAAGCCGTTTGAGGACATGGGCGTCGCCTGTAAGTGGGGCTGCGTGGTCACCGATTCGGATGGCGCCGTGCCTAACTTCGACGGTCTCTTTAGCGGCGGCGACTGCCAGACCGGTCCCGCCACCGTCATCCGTGCCATCAACGCCGGCCGCGTGGCTTCGGCAAATATCGACCGCTACCTGGGCTTCGACCACAAGATCAAGCTCGACGTTGAGCTGCCGACCGTGCAGTTTAAGGGCAAGCACGAGTGCGGCCGCTGCGAGCTGGGCGAGCGCGAGGCTGGCGAGCGCATCCACGATTGGAATCTGGTCGAGCAGGGCCTCACCGAGGAGGAGGCACGCCAGGAGGCAAGCCGCTGCCTGCGTTGCGACCACTTTGGATTTGGCGCGTTCCGCGGAGGGAGGAACCTGGAATGGTAGTGCCCAACAAAACCACTGTCAGCGACAACAGCGAAAACGGAGCGCACAACATGGTCAAGCTCACTATCGATAATTGCGAGGTCGTGGTGCCCGAGCACACCACGATCCTGGATGCGGCCAAGTCCGTCGGCATCCAGATTCCCACCCTGTGCTACCTGCGCGATCTAAACGAGATCGGCGGTTGCCGCGTGTGCGTGGTCGAGGTTGAGGGCTGCGACCAGCTGGTTGCCGCCTGCAACAACTACGTGCTCGACGGCATGGTAGTCCGCACCAACAGCCCCAAGGCCCGCGAGGCGCGTCGCACCAACGTGCAGCTGCTGCTGTCCCAGCACGACTCGCGCTGTACGAGTTGCGTGCGCAGTGGTAACTGCAACCTGCAGACCATCGCCAACGACCTGGGCATCTTCTATTTGCCGTACGAGCAGCACCTGGCGCGCGAGGGCTGGGACTTCGATTTCCCCATCATTCGCGATAACGACAAGTGCATTAAATGCATGCGCTGCATCAAGGTGTGCGAGAGCGTGCAGGGCTTAGGGATTTGGGACCTGACCAACCGCGCCACGCATACCGCCGTGGGCACCCGCGGGCGTGCGCCGATCGGCAAGACCGATTGCGTCGCGTGCGGCCAGTGCATCACGCATTGCCCGACGGGCGCCCTGCGCGAGCGTGACGATACCGAGACCGTGTTCGACGCCATCGCCGATCCCGACAAGATCGTGCTGGTGCAGATTGCGCCGGCCGTGCGTAGCGCCTGGGGAGAGGAACTCGGCATATCTCGCGAGGAGGCCACCGTTGAGCGCTTGGCCTGTGCGCTGCGCCGCGTTGGCTTTGAGTACGTGTTCGACACCGATTTCTCGGCCGACCTCACCATTATGGAGGAGGGCTCCGAGCTGCTCGAGCGCCTGGGTAAGGCCGCCAAGGGCGAGGGCGACAGCCGTGGCTGGCCCATGTTCACGAGCTGCTGCCCGGGCTGGGTGCGCTTTGTGAAGGCGCGTTACCCCGAGTTTGTCGACAGCCTGTCTACGTCAAAGTCGCCGCAGCAGATGTTTGGCGCCATCGCCAAGACCTACTACGCCAAGGTGCTGGGCGTGGAGCCCGAGCGTCTGTTTGTGGTGTCCGTGATGCCGTGCACGGCCAAGAAGGCCGAGTGCGCGCTGCCGAGCATGGTGGGCGAGGACGGCACGCCCGATGTGGACGTTGCGCTGACGGTGCGCGAGATGGTACGTATGATCCGCGCGAACCACGTGAGCGTGGACACGTTGGTCGAGGAGCCGCTCGACACGCCGCTGGGCTTTGGCACGGGCGCGGGTGTGATCTTTGGCGCCACGGGCGGCGTGATGGAGGCCGCCGTGCGCTCGGCCTATTACCTGGTGACGGGCAAGAACCCCGATGCCGATTTCTTTACCGATGTGCGCGGGCTGGACGGCTGGAAGGAAGCCGTGGCCGATATCGATGGCACCGGGGTGCGCGTCGCCGTGGCGCACGGGCTGGGCAACGCCGCCCGTCTGCTCGACGCGATTCGCGACGGCCGTGCGAGCTATGACTTCGTTGAGGTCATGGCGTGCCCGGGCGGCTGCGTCGGTGGCGGCGGTCAGCCCATCCACGACGGCTGCGAGCTGGCAGCCGAGCGTGGCCAGGTGCTCTGGGGCCTGGATGCCGCTGCGGACATTCGCTTCTCGCACGAGAATCCCGATGTCCAGGCGTGCTACCGCGAGTTCTTGGGCGAGCCGCTCTCGCCGCTGGCCGAGGAGCTGCTGCATACCGACCATCACGCATGGACGATGCCCAACGAGGGGACGTACTAGCGATGCGCGCGTTTGATTTTGAGATGTCGCGCCGGGGGTTTGCCTCGGCGCTCGCCGCGGGCGCCCTGTCGCTTGCGCTCGCGGGCTGTGGCGGCGGGGCTGCCGGTGCCGGGTTCGCCGCGGGTTCGGCTGCCGGGCCTGCCGCCGACGGTGCCACTGCCGAGCCGGTCGAGGTGCACGTCGCCTCGCTCAAGGGGCCGACCTCGATTGGTCTGGTGCAGTTTATGGACCGGGCGGCCGATGGCGAGACGGACAATGAGTTCGACTTTGCGATGAATACTGCCGCCGATGAGATTGTGCCCAAGGTCATTCAGGGCGATATCGACATTGCCCTGGTACCCGCCAACGTGGCGAGCGTACTCTACAACAAGACCGAGGGCGCGGTGCAGGTCATCGACATCAACACGCTGGGTGTGCTGAACGTTGTGACGGGCGACGCGAATGTGGCCTCGTTTGGCGATCTGGCGGGTCGCACCGTCTACATGACGGGCAAGGGCACCACGCCAGAGTACGTCATGAACTTCCTGCTGGAGCGCGCGGGCCTGACCGGCCAGGTGACGCTCGAGTTTAAGAGCGAGCCCACCGAGGTGCTGTCGGCCCTGCTTGCCGACCCGTCCGCCGTGGGCGTGCTGCCGGAGCCGTTCAAGACCGCCGCCATCGCAAAGAGCGAAGGCAAGCTGTCGGCGCCGGTAAGTCTGACCGATGTGTGGGATGAGCTGGCAGGTGACACGGGTTCGCGCCTGCTGACGGGTGTGACCGTGGTGCGCCGCGCGTTTGCCGAGGAACATCCCGAGGCCGTGGCGGAGTTCTTGAGCCGCCATGCGGTGAGCGTTAAGGCTGTCAATGCGGCGCCGGCAGACTGGGCGCAGGCCGTGGTCGATGTCGGCATCGTGGACAACGCCAAGATCGCCGAGAAGGCGATCCCCGGGTGCATGCTTGTGTGCCAGACGGGCAAGGATATGAAGGCGGCGCTCGGTGGGTACCTGCAGGTGCTGGCCGATGCGGATGTGAGCGCCGTGGGCGGTAAGCTCCCGGCTGATGATTTCTACTACATGGAGTAGCCCGTGCGTGCGTTTGCTCGACAAATGACAGAGCGTATGAAGGCGGTGGCGGCAGCAGGTGCCGTCGCCGCCTTTTGGCTTGCCGTGTGGGTCTTCGCGGCGGTGCTGGTGGCGCAGCCACTGATCTTGCCGGGGCCGGGTGCTGTTGCCTTGGCGCTGCTGCGCCTGGTGTGCGATGGCGGTACCTGGGCGATTTTGGTGGGCTCGGGCGCGCGGATACTGGGCGGGCTGGCGCTTGCCGCGGTGGGGGGTGGCGTGCCTGCCGGGATTTCGTCTCGGGCGCGGGCGGCTGCGCGCCTGGTGGCTCCGGCACCTGCGTTTGTTAAGGCGACGCCGGTTGCCTGCGTGGTGGTCCTGCTGCTTATTTGGTTGGGATCGGCGCGCGTGAGCATCGCCGCGGTCTTTTTGATGGCGCTGCCGGGCGTGTATTTTTCGCTGGCCGAGGGCTTGGCACAGGTGAATAAACCGCTGGAGCAGATGTTCCGTCTGCATGGCGTGCGCGGCTGGCGCCTGTTTTGCGCCCATACCTGGCGCGAAGTCCTGCCGTTTGTGCTTTCGTGCGCCCGCGCCGTGATCGGCATGAGCTGGAAGGCCGGCGTGGCAGCCGAGCTGATCGGCATGGCGGTGGGCACCGTGGGCGAGCGCATCTATCAGGCAAAGCTTTTGATTGAGACGGCTGATTTGCTGGCGTGGACCGTGCTGGTCGTTGCCGCCTCGTGGGCGTGTGAGCGCGTGCTGGTGTGGCTGCTGCGGGTTTCGGGACCCGTGGCGTGGCGCGCGGCCGTGCGGGCGCATGGGCATGGACTGCGCGGGCGTGCGGGCGGCTCTGCTGGTGGCGGGGCTGCGGCGGAGCTTGCGCTCGCCGTGGGCGACCGGGCACCCTGGGCTCCGGCGCTGGATGGGCTGGTGCTCAACGTGCCCGCGGGCGGGCGTATCTGCGTGATGGGAGCTTCAGGCGTGGGCAAGTCGACGCTGCTTTCGTTGACAGCGGGGGAGTGCGCGCCGTGCTCGATGGTGTTTCAGGATACGCGCCTGGTTGAGGACGCCTCTGCTTTGGATAACGTGCTGGTGTGCGCCGATGCACGCGTGAATGCCTCGAGTGCCGCTGCCTTGTTGCGCCTGCTGGTACCGGGGATCGATGTGCATGCCCGCGTGGCCGAGCTCTCGGGCGGGCAGCGCCGTCGCGTCGAGATTGCCCGAGCCCTGCTGTGTCCGGGCGGCGCAGTGATTCTGGACGAGCCCTTTACCGGTCTAGACATCGCTGCGCGCGACGCATGCACCGAGGTCGTGCTCGACTTGCTCGACGGCCGTATGCTGTTGTTTGCCACGCACGATGCCGCTGACGCTCGGGCCCTCAATATCTCGGACATCATCACGCTCTAAATACTAACTGAGCAACAAAATGATTCGTTTTCCTCCGTCCCCATGGGGTCGGGTGTGGTATTCTATCTGCTGGGTAATACTTAGGAATACCAAGTAATACCAAGTAATACCAACGCCGCAGAAACAAACTCCAGATGCGGGCCAATCGGGTTGCCTTCACAGCCCGTCGCCCAGCCGCGTGGCCCGCATCCATCCGCACCACCGTCGTTTCAAAAAGGAAGCGCCATGGCAGAACACATGACCCCGGTTGTCGCGAAGGTCTTGCCCGAGGAAAAGGCGGCCTTCGCGGCGGCAACCCAGCTCGTGGGCACCACGCCGTCCAACGCCATCCGCATGTTCATCGCCGCCTTCAATCGCTGCGGCACCTTTCCGTTCGACATCTCGCCGAGCGGGGCTTTTGGTAAAGAGTGTCCCCAACAGCTAGTCGTTGAAGAACGTCCCCAATGACTAGTCGTACGGAGGAGGTTGGCATGCTCAATGCGATGATTTGGGCGCTTGCCTGTTTTGGCGTCGTCGCTGCCGATATTGCCCTGAGCGTCGTTTTGTTTTCCGCCCTTGGTGTCGCGTCGGTGTTCATGGGCTTTTCGATTGACGACCTCGATATTCAATTGCTTCAGGCTGCCGCGCAGATGGCGTCGTTTTAGATGGCACTGCTGTGGTGGCGTTATCTGTGGCCGCGCTCGTTTATGGCGCGCTGGCAGGGCGAGCGCCCGCTTGGCGGGGGAGCAGGCAAAGCATGGAGGCGCATCGCCTGCGTTATCGTGATCGGCCTTGCCCTGCAGGTGGTCGTTGGCTACGTGACCGACGCTGTGCTGTCGCTGTTGCCCGAGGCGGCGGCCGATTACAGCGAACTTGTCGAGGAGACGGGCATGGGCGAAACGAGCTATCTGGCCGTCCTGACCACGGTGATCGGCGCTCCGTTTTGCGAGGAGCTGCTGGTGCGCGGTATCATTTTTGAGTTTTCGCTCCGAGCATTTAACCCGCAGTGCCGTCCGCTCTGGAAGCGCCGGCGTCGTGCGAGCGCGCAGGGCGGCGCCATGGTGCCCTGGGCGGCCCCAAGCGCGTGGGGTATCGCAGCGGCGATTGTACTGCAGGCGGCAATCTTCGGTTTTATGCACATGAATTGGGTACAGGGTTGCTACGCGGGTGCCGCCGGCCTCATCTTCGGTTGGGTGCTCGTGACCACCGGAAAGCTCCGCTACACGATCCTGCTGCACTTTGCCTTTAATGCCGGGTCGTATCTCATGGGGCTGCCGTGGTTTGTGAATACGCCGCTCGACGTTGTGGTCACGGTTGGCATCGCCGGCTTTGTGCTGGTAGAGGCGATGCGCTCGCTGCTTCGATTGCGCATTCCCGTGTCGCGCGAAGCTGATCGGTCTGAGTAATAACGCCTTTAATTAGACCGATGCGTCCTGATCGCACCTGGCGTTTCGCCGAATGCTTCTTTAAATTTTGAGTAAAAGAATGACATGTTGGAGATGCCGACTTTTCGGGCTACATACTGCACGCTGCGCTCGGTGTTATTGAGAAGATATGCCGCCTCTGTGAGCTGCTGGTTGAGCTTGATTTGCGAAAACGTTTTGCCGGTTTTTTGCTTGATCAAGCTGCTGAGATAGCTGGTGCTATAACCCGTATCGCTCGCAATGCTTTCGAGTGTGCAGTCGCCGTAGCTTCGCTCAATATGATTCAGAATCGACACGATGCGTTCGTCCGACATGATCGCCTGGTTATCAGTTGCGGAGCGTCGGTACAGTCCTCGAATGAGAACAAGGAATAGGCTGACGGCGAGGTGCCTCATGAGTTCATTGGAATAGGCATCTTTAAAGTGATATTCGATAAAGAGCATTTCGATGAGGCGTCGCGCATGTCGGGCGTATTCCTCTGGAAGAATGAGATATTTTCGGGCCTCGCGGTTTTTGGACACAAAATCAAATAGAAGATTCGTTAATGGTGACGCGCCGGGTAGCTGGCTCAGGAACAACGAATCGAACATTTCTTTTTTGAAGACGATCGAAATGACGATATCATGCTCGCCCTTAACGTATGGAACGCTTCTGACTACGCCGGTGTTGCAAATGAGCACGTCGCCCTTTTTAAGGAGTAGTCGCCGTCCGTTGACGATAAACGTGCAGACGCCGTCGTACACGTAGTTAAGCTCCATATCCCGATTGATATGAGGAGGAATATCGGTAAAGCGCGACTCCTTGATAAGGCCCACGGGGTTTTCGTCGAGAGTTTCTTTCCAATCAAACAGATAGACCTCTTCGCCGTTAATGGTTGTGGTTTCCACCCTGTTATATCGCGGGCTGAGCTCTCCCGGATGTGTGCGATGCCACTCTTCGGTCTCGGTATGCGTATAGAGCAGCTGTTTGAGATTCGAATCCATGGGGTGCTCCAGGGGTGAACGGTAGAATCGATGCCTTAAACGGTATTATATCTAAAAAAATGTTATAAACAAACGCTTTCTATGCGATATCTTATGCATCTTGTTCTTCCTAGTATTGGGTTATCCGCTGGAGCATCCGATCAAGGAGGGCAAATGAGTAAGTTAAAACATGGGTTTGACTCCGACTTTTTATGGGGCGGAGCCATATCGTGCTCGCAGGCCGATGGCGCCTGGAATGAGGGCGGAAAGGGAAAGTCGACGCAGGATTGTCGATGGCTGGATGGTACCTGGACTCATGACCAGATTGAGGACAAGCATCAAAACAACCCCTTCTGCCATGACGAGCTAATGAACGCTCTCGCAGATGACGGCGTTGAGTTCTACCCGTTTAGGCGTGGCAACGACTTCTATCATCACTATCGTGAGGACATCGCGCTTTTTGCGGAGATGGGTCTCAAGCTGTTCCGCACCTCTATTTGCTGGAGCCGAATCTATCCTAACGGAGATGATCTTGAGCCTAACCGCGAAGGCATCGAGTGGTATCGAAGCATGCTGGGTGAGTGCAAAAAGCACGGCATTAAAACCTTCGTCACCATGCTCCACTATGACATCCCGGTAAATCTTGTCACCACATATGGGGGATGGAAGAATCGCAAGACGATTGATTTCTTCGCCCGCTATGTCGAGACAATCGTTACGGAATTGGGCGATCTGGTCGATTTCTGGCTGCCTTTTAACGAGTTCAATGCAGCGCGTTTTTCGCCTTGGGACGGGGTCTGTCTGGTCAAAGACGAAGAGGGGGAGAACTTCGATCGAGCCATCTTCCAGTGCCTGCACCACGAGTTCGTTGCCAATGCGCGTGCCGTCGAGATTGTCCATCGTCTTTCGCCCGATACTCCCGTTGGCGGCATGATCGCTCGATTCTGTACGTATCCCGCCACCTGCCGTCCCGAAGATAACATGCAGGCTATTCACGACGACCAGTATTCCAACTGGTTCTATACGGATGTGATGGCTCGTGGAAAATACCCCGCTTATATGAATCGCTATTTCGACGCGTGCGATATCGAGATTCAAATGGAGCCGGGCGATGAAGAGCTCATCGCTCGCAACACTGTCGACTTCCTGGCCTTCTCGTACTACTTTTCCCAGGTATCCACCTGCGATCAGGGATGGGAGAAGACTGCGGGAAATCTGGTCATGGCAAACAAGAACCCTTATCTCGAGACGAGTGAGTGGGGCTGGCAGCTCGATCCCATTGGCCTGAGGGTTACCCTTAACCAGATGTATGACCGCTATGGGCTGCCCCTGTATATCGCCGAGAACGGCCTCGGTACATCTGATGTAGTCGAGGAGGATGGCAGCATCCACGACGAGTATCGAATCGATTATTTGCGCCAGCACATAAAGTGCCTTAAGGAAGCAGTGATCGATGGCGTTGACGTGCGCGGATACATGATCTGGGGATTCATTGACCTTGTTGCCTGCGGTCCTCTTACGATGGACAAGCGCTACGGGCTTATCTATGTCGATCTGGATAATTGCGGCAACGGCACTGCGGAGCGCTCGCGTAAAGACTCTTTCTATTGGTATCAGAAATGTATCGCCACTAATGGCGAGGATCTTGGGTAGGAGTGATTGTCGTGGCAGACAAGAAGGAACTGGCCGCTTGTGTCCTCGAGCACGTGGGCGGCGCCGATAACGTTGTTATGGCAACGCACTGCATTACAAGGCTCAGATTCAACCTGAAGGACGATAGCAAGGCAGACCTTGAGGCCCTTAAGACGCTTGACGGCGCCTTGGGCGCGCAGGTTAAAGACGGACAGTGGCAAGTTATCATCGGCGCCAGCGTGGGGTCGGTATATGACGAATTGGAGCCCATGCTAGGTGACAGGATGGGTGGCGAGGTCTCCGCCGACGCCGAGCAGCCTGAGCTCCAAAAAGGTTCGGCTCGCGTATTCGATATCATCACCGGCATCTTCTCCGCTATCATTCCCGCACTGGTGGCGGGAGGCATCGTAAAGGGCATCCTGGCTGCTATCGCGGCTTTTGGAATCGACACGGGTGCCGGCGACTTTGCGATATTCAATATGATTTCGGATATCCCGTTCTACTTCTTGCCGTTTTTGCTGGCAATGTCTACAGCTGATAAGTTCCGGGTCAACCGTTCGCTTGCGCTTTGTGTTGCCGGATCGCTGATGTACCCGACCATTGTCAACGCTGTCGGTACGGGCGAGACGCCCCTTGCGCTGTTCGGTTTTGAGGTGCCGATTTTTAGCTACGCCGATTCCGTGTTCCCGGTTATCTTTGGCGTCATTGGCTTGTCTTTTGTATATCGCGCAATCGACAAAGTCGTGCCGGATCTTTTTAAGCTCGTTGTCGTTCCGGCGCTCTCCCTTGCTATCGTGATTCCCGTCAACCTGTTTGTGCTCGCTCCGATTGGTGCCTGGTGCGGTCTTGGTCTTGCCAACGGTATCGTTTGGCTATTCTCGACGTTAGGCCCCGTTGCCGGTTTTCTGCTGGGCTTCTTTATGCCGCTTATCGTGCTCTTCGGCATGCATCAGTCAACGAGCCCTATCCAGATTTCCAATATCGCAACGCTTGGGTATGACTATCTGCTCCCGATCTCTTTCTGCCATAACCTCGCCGAAAGCGGTGCGTCTTTTGGTGCAGCCCTGCGCATGACCGACGAAAAGCTCAAGTCCGCTGCAATGACGTGCGCCTTCTCAGCATTTATGGGAATTTCCGAGCCCGCCTTGTTTACCGTTCAGGTTCCTAACAGGACTCCGCTTATCGCTGCGATGATCGCGGATGGCATTGGCGGTGCGCTTACCGTTGTTCTCGGCGCAAAGTGCTTCGGCTTTGTTATGCCCGGCATTACCTCGTTGCCCGTTTATGCCGATCCAAGCGGCAATCCCATGAACCTGATCATGATTGTCGTCTGCATCGCTTTGACTTGGGTTATCTCTGCGGCGCTCTCGTTTGCGCTCTATGGTCGTTTCGACAAAAAGTAACGACGTTTTGAGATAGACAATATTAATCGGCCGCTCGCCGGGGAATCGTTCTGCGACGCCCCGGCGAGCGGCATTTTATTGGTGGGGCGTGTCGTGTCGCCAACGGCGGCATGCCGCCTCGCCGCGCTAGTTGCGGCGACCGCCTCCGTTGGCGCCCTGACGCCCCTGTGCCGCGCGGTTGCGGCCTGCGGTGTTCTGCGCGCGGGACATACCGCCGTATCTCTTGCTGCCCTTAGACCCCTTGCCGGCATCACCAGCGCCACCGTGGGCCTTGCCGCCCTTCTTGCCGGTGCCATGCCCACCGCCAGCAGACGTCTCGCCCGGGCGCGGCGGCACGGGACGGATCAGGCAATGCTTGGTGTAGCCGATCAGGTCGCGGCGGCCAGCCTTTTCCAGCGCCTCGCGCACGAGCTTGTAGTTCTCGGGCTTGCGATACTGGATGAGCGCGCGTTGCATGGCCTTCTCATGCGGGTCGCGCGCTACATAGATCGGCTCCATGGTGCGCGGGTCCACGCCGGTGTAGTACATGCACGTCGACATGGTGGACGGTGTGGGGTAGAAGTCCTGCACCTGCTCGGGCATGTAGCCCATGTCGCGCACGGCCTCGGCAAGGTCCACGGCTTCCTTCATGGTTGAACCGGGGTGGCTCGAGATCAGATACGGCACCACGTACTGCTTGAGTCCGTATTCGCGGTTCAAGCGCTCAAATTTGCGGCAGAACGCATCGTAGACGGCGCGGCTCGGCTTGCCCATCACGGACAGCACCGCGTCGCTCACGTGCTCGGGCGCTACGCGCAGTTGGCCCGAGACGTGATGCTCCAGCAGCTCGCGCAAAAACTCGTCCGAGGCGTCGGCCATGGTGTAGTCAAAGCGGATGCCGCTGCGGACGAAGACCTTTTTGACACCCGGCAGCTGGCGCAGGTCGCGCAGCAGCTGCGTGTAGCCGCTTTCGTCGACCACCATGTTCTTGCACACACTCGGCCACAGGCAGCGCTTGTTCTTGCACACGCCGTGCTTGAGCTGCTTGTCGCAGGCGGGACGGCTAAAGTTGGCCGTCGGTCCACCCACGTCGTTGATGTAGCCCTTAAACTCGGGATCGCGCGTGAGCAGCTCGGCCTCGCGCATGATCGAGTCGTGGCTGCGCATCTGCAACACGCGGCCCTGGTGGAAGGTGAGGGCGCAAAACGAGCACTCGCCAAAACAGCCGCGGTTGGAGCTAATGGAAAACTTGATCTCGGCAAAGGCCGGCACGCCGCCCGCCGCGTCGTAGTCGGGATGCCAATCGCGTGCGTAGGGGAGTTCGGCCACCTCGTCCATCTCGTCGGTGGTGAGTGTCGCCGACGGCGGGTTCTGCACCACATAGACGCTGTTGGGATAGGGCTCTACCAGGCGATGTCCGGTGATGGGGTCCATATTCTGCTGTTGCACGTTAAAGCTGCGTGCATAGTTGAGCTTGTCGGCGGTAAGGTCGTCCCAGCTGGGTAGCAGGTCGTAGTCGTAGACCTCGTCGAGCGAGCCTGTGCGGTAGACGGTGCCGTTGATATAGGTGATCTGCTCGATGGGCAGCCCCGCGTCGAGCGCGTCGGCAATCTCGACAATCGCGTGCTCGCCCATGCCGTAGATGAGGATGTCGGCGCCCGAGTCGAGCAGCACCGAGCGCTTGAGCTTATCCTGCCAGTAGTCGTAGTGGGCCAGGCGGCGCAGGCTTGCCTCGCTGCCGCCGATGATGATGGGGGCGTCCTTGAACGTCTGGCGGATGAGGTTGCCGTAGACCGTGACGGCGCGGTTGGGACGGCGCCCCTCCTCGCCACCGGGGGTATAGGCGTCGGTGTGGCGGCGGTGTTTGGTCACCGAATAGTGGTTGACCATGGAGTCCATGTTGCCGGCACTGACCAAAAAGCCCAGGCGCGGCTCGCCGAGCACAGTGATGCTGGTGGGGTCGGTCCAGTCGGGTTGGCAGATGATGCCCACCTTGTAGCCGTGCGCGTCGAGGACGCGACTGATGATGGCCATGCCAAAGCTGGGATGGTCCACATAGGCGTCGCCGCAGATGTAGACAAAGTCGCACTGGTCCCAGCCACGCGCATCCATGTCGGCGCGGCTGACGGGGAGGAACTTATCGCGGCCCGGTCGCCAGGGGCGGGCGGGCGTCGCTTGGGAATGCTTGGTGCGGGCGACCGTGGCCTGCGCCTTACCGCCGCGCTTTTGCTGCTGGCCCTGTTTGCCCTGCTGACTGCGCTGGTTGTTCTGAGCGTGCTGAGGCTTTTTTGCCACGATCCCTCCCGGTGTTTGTATGCTGCACGTAATTGTAACCAGTCTTTTTGGGACGGGGCTAAAAAGACTGGGGGAGTACATGAGCTGGGGATCGGCGCGTCGATGCGGGGATCGTTTGTTTCCAGACTGTGTATCTGCGCGTTGGAGAACCCGTCTCGCGCGCACGCCATGTTGTCAATGGGTTACAGTATGAACGGCGGCTATGTTTCCGCCAACGCACGAGAGAGTCGTCAACAAGGAGGATGCACGACGATGCAGCGTGCCAAACAGATATCGGAGTCTATTGAGCTGGGCATCATCTTGGCGCTCGCCGGTGGCTTTATGGACGTCTATTCGTACATTGGGCGCGATCATGTTTTCGCCAACGCGCAGACAGGCAACATCCTGCTCGTGGGCGTGAGCATCTCGGAGGGCAACTGGGCACTTGCGGGACGCTACTTCTTCCCCGTGGTGTCGTTTGCCGTGGGCATTATGCTTGCCGACCTGGTGCATGAGCGGTTTGGCAGCGTGATTCACTGGCGCCAGGTAACGGTGTTCTTTGAAGCCGTCATCTTGCTGGGCGTGAGCTTTATCCCGGGCGGCAATTTCAACCTGCTCGCCAACTGCCTCACCTCGTTTGCCTGCGGCATGCAGGTCGAGAGCTTCCGCAAGATCCACGGTCACGGCATCGCTACGACCATGTGCATCGGCAACTTGCGCAACGCGCTGCAAAACGTGGACGATTACATCATCACCCACAGGCGCGGCTTTTTGGAAAACGGCCTGCTGTACTTTGGCGTGATCTTTACCTTTGTGTTTGGCGCCGTGTTGGGCAACTGGTGTATTGAGCGCATGGGCCTGCACGCCATCGTCGTGGCGAGCTTGCTGCTGTTTGTCGCATTTGCCATCATGTTCATCGACCGCGAGCGCGACTTGCGCTTACGCTGGAAGGTTGCGGCCGAGGCTTGGAAAGAGGGCTGTCGAAAGTAGCCGAATGCGGCAAAGGGGCTGTCCCTTTGCCGCAATATTTTTCATCATCTGTTGAAACGCTTTAACAAATTTGACGTTCTCACGTGCTTTTCGTTTCAAAAGCGTTAGGATGGGACTTATAGTGCGGGGCGTAACGGGTGCCCCGCGCACGATAGGAGGCTATCAATGGCTAATCGTTTCGTTCTCAACACCATTTCTTACCATGGTTCCGGCGCCATCAAGGAGATCCCCGGCGAGCTCCAGCGTCGTGGCTACAAGAAGATCTTCGTCTGCTCCGACCCCGATCTGGTCAAGTTCGGCGTTACCGCTAAGGTGACCGACGAGCTCGACGCCGCCGGCATCGCTTGGAGCCTCTACTCCGAGATTAAGCCCAACCCCACCATCCAGAACGTTCAGGACGGCGTTGCCGCCTTTAAGGCTGCCGAGGCTGACTGCATCGTGACCATTGGCGGCGGCTCCTCCATGGATACCGCAAAGGCCATCGGCATCATCATCAATAACCCCGAGTTTGCGGACGTCCGCTCTCTGGAAGGTGTTGCTCCCACAAAGAAGCACGCGGTGTTCACCATCGCAGTGCCCACCACCGCCGGTACTGCTGCCGAGGTCACCATCAACTACGTCATCACCGACGTGGAGAAAAAGCGTAAGTTCGTCTGCGTGGATACCAACGATATCCCCGAGATCGCTGTGGTTGACCCCGATATGATGTCCTCCATGCCCAAGGGTCTGACCGCTGCCACCGGTATGGATGCGCTGACCCACGCCATCGAGGGTTACATCACCAAGGGTCACTGCGTCATTTCCGATATGTTCCATCTGGAAGCCATCAAGCTGATCAGCCAGAGTCTGCGCGGCGCTGTGCAGAACACCCCGGAGGGCCGCGAGGGCATGGCTCTGGGTCAGTACATTGCCGGTATGGGCATCTCCAACGTGGGTCTGGGCATTGTCCACTCCATGGCACACGGCCTGTCTGCCCTGTATGACACTCCCCATGGTGTGGCTTGCGCTATCCTGCTGCCGGTGGGTCTGGAGTACAACAAGAGCGTTGCCGGCGAGCGTTACCGTGCCGTGGGCAAGGCTATGGGCGTTATGGGCATCGATGAGATGAACGATGTGGAAGCCGCTGATGCTACCATCGCCGCCGTCAAGCAGCTGAGCGCAGACGTGGGCATTCCCGCAAACCTGCACGGCATCCTGAAGGAAGAGGACATCCAGTTCCTCGCAGAGTCCGCTTTTGCAGACGCCTGCCGTCCCGGCAACCCCCGCGACACCAGCGTGGAGGAGATCGTGGAGCTGTACAAGAGCCAGCTGTAACCCTACAGCCTGAACCACCCGCGTAAACCAAAGGCCCCGCACCGTTCCGTTCGGAACCGGTGC
>CAJMSL010000009.1 GCA_905216045.1 uncultured bacterium | reverse complement strand
ACGACAACTTCAGGATCCACTCGACGCTGGGCTACATGTCTCCGGTCGAGTTCAGGGAGGCGGGGCTGTCCCTCCCGAAATCGTCCAAATAGGTGTTGCCAATCCACACTACGGGCTCGGCCTCCACGCCGCCGCCGAGGCCGCGAGCGCCCACGGGGGCTCCGTCTCGCTCGCCAACAGCCCCTCGGGCGGCGCGGTGGCCACCATCGCGGTCCCCCTGTGCGGGGCCTGACGAATCAGGCCCTCACACTGGCATACCTCGCAACCAAACGCTTCCCGGATAATTCATGAGGCCGTACTCGTATTCGAGCCTGCCTATCTCTGCGGCAAGCGCCTCCGTCATGTAGAAGGTTTTCGTGCGGCCCGTCGACTTCGCCAGGCGGTCGTACCTGTTCGCAAGGTCCTCGGGGATTCTCAGGGCTGCGGTGGCGGTTGCCATGACGCACCTCTTGGTTAGATGTAATACGTATATTTCTTTCTATCACATCACCCGAACCCCGCACCGGCGTACGGCCGCATCTGCTTTTTACCTTACATTGTGTCAACCGGTCCATGCCCGGCATATTCTGCCGGATTGAATCAACCGTTAAATCAATCCGAGCCTTTAAGGGGCGGTTGAAATCCTTCGAGGACTGAGGGCACCGTCCCTAGGTCGGCTCCTCGATGGCCTCGGCTGAATTCCCCTGCAATCGACCGCATGGGTTCCGGCACGGGGTTCTGGCGCTGCCCGAACGGGGCGCAAGACTCGGCCGTCGGTCGTGCCGGACGGCATACGTTTTGAGACCGGCAAGCTGTTGCCGGCTCGAGGACAGCGGCCCGGTGCACCGGGCCGATCAATAGAGGACTCAGGTTCACAGCGCAGTTTCTTGGGGCTCGCATATATAGGAAGACTTGATCGGCAATCGATTTTAATGAAGTCGACAGCGCATGTCAGAGCTTTCAGCAAACCGCAGGTAAATTCGTATACCAAAAATTGGTACACGGATTTACCTGCGATGTTCATGCTTGTTCAAAAGCCTATCAAGCGATATATCCATTATTTTAATGCGCGCGCCGGAGCTTTTGACTGAAGTGGCAGTCCGACCGCCGGCAGGCGGCCACGCTATATCCAAAGGCCACGCCTACTCCCCGTGCCCGGCTACGTCGACGACCCAGTGCTGCCCGTCGAGTTCCTGCCGCAGAGCTACATCAGGGACGTCTTATTGGGGGACGACCACATGGAACCCGGGAGATCAAGCTGTACGGCTGATCCATCCGTCAACAACATGTCAAAGCCCCAAAACCCAACAGGATCGCGAACGAGGGGATGAATTGACCGCCCGGGTATTTGCGCCCGGGCGGTCAATTTTATCAAGCATGGGTGCGATTCTGTGAGGCCATTTTTCTGGCATCCGCCGTTTGCTCCGGTCTCAACGCACCCATCGACCGTTCAGTTATCTTTGCGAACGCGACCACGTGCGCATTTGTCGAACAATCAAATGTCCGACAATGTCTGACGGAGCTGTCAGACATTCACGCACGAACAGGTGAGCTTCGCGAGCGATTGTAGGCAACTAGTAGCCCCAGCTGCGTCTTTGGCGCAGGTTCGACGTCTGACATCTTGAATGTCTGACGTTGAACGAAGCTGGTTGATAACAAGCAGGTGGAATAAACATGGAGCCCGACACCTCTCGCGCAATCGGCGCGCGGCAAGGGTCTGGCCCATCTCATATGTTGCCAACGCTAACGGTGAACCTGAGCGCCCGGGCACATTCTTTGTTGGCTGAAACCGGCATAGCAACTAGCGGAAGGCATCATCGAAGGAGTGTGCTGGAAAGCACCCGTCTCCTTAACTGTTAGAAATGCAAGTTAATAATCTATGTGGTCAATATAATACCGTTGAACCAGCGTATCGATACCGCTCAGCCATTCGCCTCGCCCCCGTCGCACGCATCTTCATCCGGTCTGTTACTTTTAATCTAACAATTCTTTGAGGAACGTAGGTGCTTCCAAATGTACTGTCGACTTCTTCTCAAACTAATCCTAAGAGACAGGGCCGTATGGATCTCTACGCTCGTTCTCGCTGCAGCCTTTTCCGTCCCCATTGCGTTCAATTCACCCATCTACGGGCCCTTCTTTATGAAACAGGGCATGCAGGGCTTTGTCGACGCATTCAATACGCGCGCGCCCCAGGCCAGCGGCACAGACCTATCTCCAGAGCAGCAAAATGACGCGGAGCTTGCAAGATACGCGAACGCCGCCCTTGCCGCTCAAACCGACGCCGCCTTTCTCGATTCTGCCGAGAGCTACTACGCGCTCATGGGCGAAGGCTTCCAATCCGGATCCATCGTGGGAGACCGAGAGACCAATGACGCGGAGCTCGCATATTGCCGTGCTCTGAGCAGCTCCGGCATCACGGATATCCCGGCCTCCGCAAGCGACCTGCCATTCCATTCATTCCTGCCTTACGCCATTGCCACGGCGCCGTCTTTCCTTCCCTTCATCCCCTTCCTTCTCTCGTCGCTACTCGTGCTCGGCGACACAAGGCCTGCGACCCTGGCGGCGAAGGCGCCCGTGCCCAAATTCCGGCGCCTTATCCAGATCGTGTTTTCGATAATCGCCGCGGGGACCGCGATGCTCCTCGCCGGCCTTGCACCCGGGGGCATTTACGCCTTGGCCCTAAACGGCTTCGGGCAAATTGGGTACCCGATCGCCTTCTTCCATGACGGCGCGCTTACCACCACGACCGCGGGAAACGTCTTCACGGCCCTGCTTCTCGCGCTGCTTGCGGGCGGAACCTTGATATCCGTTTGCTCCGTCGTCCTATCGACCGCAACGAGGCGCGTCCTCGCGGGCCCCCTTACCTCAGCGCTGCTTGTCGCGGCCCCGGTGTTCCCGTTACTGTCCGATTCGGCACTGGGGCATAACGCCGCGCTCAATCTCCTGCCGCTGGCCGTGTTCTCGCCTATCGAGGCAACGGGTTACGTAGGATGCTTCCCGACGGAATTCATTGGCTCCGGTTCAGGCAGCGCATCGATGCTTGCCGTGGCCCTGGCATACGTCGCGGTCTTTTTTGCGGTCGGCGCCGTTGCGGCACGTTCCCCCAAACAGCCTGGACCCGCGAAAAAGCACCATGGGCTCGAGCTTCTGGACGCGAGCGTGGGATACGGGAGCACGACGATACTTTCAATCGGGTCGCTTTTCCTGGGCCCGGGAACGGCGGCGGGCCTCGTTGCCCCCAACGGCTCGGGGAAAACCACCCTTCTTGAAGCGCTGTCGGGCCAATTTCCCACCCGCATCCGCTCGGGAAGCCTGGCGGCAGACGGAATCTGCCAACGTCGATCAGCCGAATTTGCAGAACTCGTCTACCTGAGCTCTTCGGGCGGCGCGGATCTCTATCCCACGCTATCGGCCATCGAGCACCTTGCTTTCGTTAGGGAGGCGTGGAAATCGGCCGCCGACATCGACTCGCTCTGCGACTCCCTCGGAATCTCCCCATATCTCGACAAGCCGACCCGTAAACTCTCGACAGGAATGAAGCAGCAGGTAAAGCTTGCCATGGCGATATCGACCGGTTGCCCGTACCTCATCCTCGATGAACCGCTGAACGGCCTCGATCCGGGAAAGCGGAAAACCTCCTGCGACGCGATGCGCAGCGAGGTGGCGCGGGGACGCAGCGTGCTCATCTCAAGCCATCTGCTCGACGACCTGGCAGACCTCACCAACTCGTTCTACTTCATCGAGGCCGGCACGCTCGTGGAAAAGATCAAGTCGTCCTCGCAGACGCTCAAGCAGGAATACCTCGATACATACGAGGGAGGTGAATGACATGATAGGCAAGAGCTATGCAAAGATAGCGATTGTTGGCTTTGTACTTTGTCTTGCAATGGCGCTGTGCGCATCATTTGCGAGGTATAGGTCCGAGCAGTCGTTCATCGATGGCGCTGAAAATGGGTTTGGCATAGACGGGATGTATGTCAACGATGGCGCGACCAGGCCGTCTATGGCGATTCTTGCAGGCGAAGACATGGAATGGCAAATCTGTAATGACGATGGCTCTTGTCTGAGTGGTCGTTTGGCCGCAACGAGCGACCCGAATTCGTTCGATCTTCTCGACAATGATGGATCGGATTGCGGTTCAGTTCACCTGTCGAATGCATCACGAGATGGGATGGACGGCATTCTCTACGTCTCCCATGAGTCTGGCGATTTCAAGATGCGCAGGACTAACCGAGTGCCGGCTTTTTTCGAGGAGTGAGAATTCCCGGCGGTCTGTCGATCAGGCCGCCGGGGTATTGAACCCCGCATTCATCCGTACACACACGGATGAATGCGGGAAGTGTCCGGATGAAGTTGATAATCAAGGAAACAAAGCCGTTCTGCCTGGGACGGCTTTGGCCTGGACTTTAACTACAACATCGCAATCGACACTTATCAGCTCGCGCAACGCGCATGGCCAGATCTCGGACGCTGGTGCATGGAGGACCTTCGAGATTTACTGGACATCCAAAACGACGACGCACACCGCGTGCTCGCCGACTGCGAAGACGAGATGGCTGTCTACAATGCGATCAGAAACGGCGTGAAGTCCGGAGATCTTTCTGTGGAACCGCCGCGCCGTCGCGCGAGCCGACCGGGCAACCCGGGTAATCTGGTCCCGGCTCTCCCGGTCGTATTCCTACGATATCGCCCCTAGATCACCAATGTGTCAGATAAAGAATGAGGCAATGGCTGTGATCACGCCTACGGCAGATGCAACGACTGCGCCTTTTTTCCTCTCCTTTAGTCCGACGAATAGGGTTGCCGTAAAGTAAAGGGCGGAAATGCAGGCTATGGCAAGCGAAACGAGTTCCTTGGGCGGTTTCAGCAAAAGGTCGCTAGCAAAGAGTAATGCAAGCAGGGCAAAGCCGATTGTGGTCAAGTATCTCGATTGATTTTGCGACTGCATGGCAACTGCCTTTCAGAACATGCAAGTGAAAAGTCGGTACGATGTCATTGCGGTTGCAAACAAGCCGCCGCCAGGACCGGTTGTCACGAGACCGGCGATAACTTCAGCGGTGCCAGCAAGGTAGGGATCGCGCAGGCAAGCCTCCTCCTTCGCGTTCAGCTTGACCTTATGAGGGACGGTGCGGTTATTTGCAAATCCGTGAGAATCGCACCACGCCTTGGAATATGAATCCGTGCAGCGTCCGCGCTCAAAAAGGGATATATCGTAATTTTCGTCGTAGTTGTCTCCGACGTAGATCTCGCTGCTCTCGGCGGGAGATCCCTCGTCGGCATAGGCTGCCGCAACGGGCACAAATGGTGTCATGACAAGGGAGAAGCAAAGAGCTGCTGAGACGATGGAGGGCAGGCATTTCTTCATGGCTGGCTCCTTAATCTGGCCTTTGATAGTTACTCGATGTCGCCTCCTTCCGCTTTATATCCGTTGTATTTGGCGTATTTCTTTAATAAGGCAAGAGGTTCTTCCTCTCCTTCGGATAAGCCGATGATGTTTCCTTGATCATCCAGTATGAATACGGACGGAATATGCTCAAGTTCATATTGGTCATTCACGACCTTATCTTAATCTATGTAAATGGGAAAGTCTCCTTCATGGACCGAGGCTTCTTCAATCGTGCTGTCCTCAGAAACATTGAAAAGGTTCTTCCTTATGGCTGCGAAATTATCAAGTTGTTGCATATCCTCTATGAGAGATTCGCAGTGCGGACACCCCGATGCCCGGATACCGCATCATCGGTATCAACCATGACGACCTCGCCGACGGTAGCGGCAAGGCGGGGCTGACGTTTGAGACGACCAACGATGTCCTATACAAATACATCTGGAACGACACAAAGACCAATGTCGGCGGTTGGAGGTCCTCTAAGCTCCGCGCCCGCCTGAACTCCGGTGACCTCTGGGCGCTCCTGCCGGCCGAGCTCCAGTCCAAGGCGAAGGCCGTCACGAAGATGACGGACAACGAGGGCGGCGGTAGCGCCGGCACTCCGACGGCAACGAATGACAAGGTCTTCATCCTCTCGACGACCGAGATTTACGGAGACCTCCAGTCTGACGGCGCCCAGTACGAGTACTATGCGACGTCGAGGTATTCTGGACCTGAGATTGTGTGCTATTTCAGCACTCGTTCCGTGTCTCCGAGTGACTCAACGGACTTTATCTATGTTGACCCTTTCGGTCGCTGGAGCAGCGGTAGTGCCAACAGTGCCGGCAACGTGTTTCCCGCTTGGTGCTTCTAGATTTTCTAGTGCAAGGCCCGCGCGACTCCGCGCGGGCCTATCTTTTGGCAAGTGTACGAACGGTTTAGGTTCGCGGCAGGTATTCGGGTTGAGGAGAAATAGGGTCATACAGCGGCTCTCAGAGCGCCAGCCGCACTCCTCCGCCATTACCTCTGCGGCGTCCTCGTATAGAGCCCGTACTGCTTGGCGTTTCGTTGCAACAGTCCACTTGTCCACCGATCAAGTGAACTACTGGAATAAATACAGCGACACGCTTGTTCGTTACAGTCGCTATATCTGCGTAAATCGCCGCGATAAATACAGTCTGTACTCGACTGTATACCAGCTACGCGTATGTAGATTCATATCGCGTTAATAAATCGGTCCAAGCGTGTGCAAAACGCGCAAGTAGCCGCAAAAGGCGATTATCGCGCAGGGTGATTTTTGGCACCCTGTTGATTAATCAAAATTAAGCAATTGCTTAAAACAAAAAAGATCAGGCACTAGGTGCCTGATCTGCAAACTTCTGGTCGGGACGACTGGATTCGAACCAGCGACCCCTTGACCCCCAGTCAAGTGCGCTACCAAGCTGCGCCACGTCCCGAAGCTTTTGTTTGTTGCTCTGCTCTCGCTCGCAACAGGGAGTATATTAACCCGAAACTTTAGACTTGTGCAAGAACTTTTTTATAAATTTTGAAGCAAGTCCAAAATTGTATCTGCGAGCTGGGGTTTTGTTAGCACGGGAAGCTCTTGCGTACCCGTTGTGCTCACAATCCAGGCCTTGTTGGTATCGGTTCCAAAGCCCGAATCGGCGCGCGAGACATCGTTGGCGATAATGGCATCGCAGCCCTTGCGGGCGAGCTTGCGCTGCGCGTACTCCACGACGTTATCGGTCTCGGCCGCAAATCCGATCACGCATCGCTCGCCCTTCTGGCGCGAGAGCTCGGCCAAAATATCGACCGTCTCGACCAGTTCGATGCGATCCAGGCGCTCGTTGGCCTTTTTGAGCTTATGGTCCGCAGGGGCCGCGGGGGTGTAGTCGGCGACGGCGGCCGCACAAATTGCCGCATCGGCCGTCTGGAAGGCGCTCAGGGCCGCCTGGAGCATCTCTGCGGCGGTCTGCACGCGCACGCACTCCACGCCGCGGAGCACATCGAGTGATGTCGGTCCCAACACGAGCGTGACCGCAGCGCCGCGGCGTGCGGCCTCCCCCGCCAGGGCGATGCCCATCTTGCCCGAAGAGCGGTTGCCAATGAATCGCACGGGGTCGATCGGCTCGTGCGTGGGACCGGCGGTAATTACGATGCGCTTACCTGCCAGGTCCTGTGGCGCGGGGTTGAGCACCTCACAGACAGCCTCTACGATGTCCTCGGGCTCGCTCATGCGTCCCGTGTCCACGTCGCCGCAGGCAAGGTAGCCGCTGCCCGGACCCACCACATGGACACCGCGCTCGAGCAGCGTGGCCATGTTGGCCTGCGTCGCCGGCGCCTTCCACATGCCGTTGTTCATAGCGGGTGCGATCACGATGGGTCGCGGCGTCGCAAGCAGCGTGGTGGAGATGAGGTCATCGGCGACGCCGTTGGCCATCTTGGCGATGATATTGGCCGTCGCAGGCGCCACGACCACCAGATCGGGCTCCTGCGCCAGCGAGATATGGTGGATGGGGTCGGAGGGGTCGTCGAACAGGCCCACAGCGACCGGCTCGCCCGTGAGCGCACGGAAGGTGAGCGGCCCCACGAACTCCGTGGCATGTTCGCTCATGACGACCTTAACGCGGGCGCCTCGCTTTTGCAGCAGGCGCACGATATTGCACGACTTATAGGCGGCGATCCCGCCGGTAATGCCCAGCAGGATCGTTTTTCCCTCAAGTTGCATTGAATTGTTGGGTGCCGCCGTCATCGTTAGGCTTCCTTGCTGGGGAGCACGAGCAGGCGGTGGCAGTACGGGCAGTGCGTAATCTCACTGCCGTCGTGGTTGAGGTCGCTCATGGACGACGCCTGCAGCGCAGTGTGGCAGACCGTGGGGATGTTGCCCTTGATGGTCTCGACGGCCAGGCCGCGGAACTGCTTGAGCAGGCGCTCGTAGTCGGTGAGCACGTCGGTCGGCAGTGTGGCGGCAAGCGCGGTGCGCTCCTTGATGGCGGCATCAATCTGTGCCTGGAGGTCGGCGGCCTTGGCGCGGGCAGCCTTGGTATCTGCCTTCACGCCCTCCTCGAACTTGGCGATGATAGCCTGCGCGCGAGCCTCGCGGTCGAGCGCCTCCTTATGGGCGACAACGACGTCCTTGCGGGTGTGCTCGATCTTGTCCAGACGCTTGGCCAGGGTGGCGAGCTCGTTCTCCAGGTCCTGAACCTCGCGGTAGTCGGAGCCGTCGACGTGGCGCTTCTTGGCAGCCTCGATGGCGTTGTTAGTCTGAATCTCGGTGGTGTTGAGATCGTCGAGCTCAATGTCCAGATCCTTGCGCTGGGCGTAGAGCTTGGTCATCTCGGACTTGAGCTTCACATAGGTCTTGCGCTTGGAAGCGAGCTCCTTGAGCTCCGGCATATTGGCAAGTTCGCTCTTGTTACGGGCGAGCTCCAAATCGATCTGTTGCAGCTTGAGTAGCGTAGCGCCGGCGCTCATAAGTTCTCTCCTTTTGTCACAGTCCACCATTGGCAAGGGTTCAGTATTTTAATCGCATGACGGGGGTCGACCCCGGCGTCAACTGCAGAGTTCATCAATATATCAACGAACGGTTCCTCGGAGCGGTCGTGGCCGAGCAAGATCACCGACAGCCCGCGCAAGGCAAGGTCTTGCGCCACGTGGTATCCCGCCTCGCCCGTCACGACAACGTCCGCGCTCGCGGCGATGGCGAGCTCTCCAAAGTCGCCCAGGGAGCCGCCCAAAATGGCGACGGTGCGGCACGGGCGATCGGCTTCGCCCCACACACGCGGGTCGCTGCCGAAGGCCGTGGCAGCACGGGTGGCAAGATCGCGCAGCGTGTACGGGTCGTTGAGCGTTGCAAGCGCGCCCAGGCCGGTTGCCTCGGGGTCGTCCACGTGCTCCAGTGAGCTCACGGGTGCGGCACCCAGCAGCTCGCTCAGGCAGACACGGGCTTCGTGCGAGCGGTCCAGGTTGGTGTGGAGCGATATGATGCTCACGCCGCAACGGGCCGCCTCATAGAGTGCCGCGCTGCACTGGGGGCGAGTGGTATCCGCTGGACAAAACGCCTCGGGCGCCTTGATATAGACAGGATGATGCGTCAGCAGCACGTTTGCACCGGCTTCTTGGGCGCGGAGAACATTAGCTTCGGTCGCATCGAGCGCGCAGGCAACACCGGTGATCTCAGCAGCGGGAGCTCCCACAGATAGCCCAACATGATCCCAGCCCTCGGCGTCCATCTTGGGGTAGCGCGCCAGCAGCGCACGTTCAAGCTCGGCGACGATCATGCGGCACCCACGATCGAGAGCAGCGTCTGGGCAAACTCGTCCAGATCGCCCGGATTCACACGGTCATCGAAGGAGATGCGCAGTGCACCCAGGGCCTGCTCGCGGCCAATACCCATGGCGCTGAGAACATGGCTCGGGTCCATGCTGCCGCTCGAGCAGGCAGAACCGGCCGATACCTCAAAGCCGGCGGCGTCTAGCTTGATGATGAGCTCCTCGGAGTCCATGCCGTCGACGTAGATGGAAACCATGCCCGGCAGACGATCGGCCTGTGCGTAGTCGCCCATGGTGGCATGAATACGCGGATGAGCCGTAAGCGTGGCGTAGAGCTTATCGGATAAGACCTGCAGCGTCGCGCGCTCCTGGGCCACGTTCGGCAACAGCGCGGAAGCGGCAGCGGCAAAAGCAAGCTGTGTACGCAGGTCCTGCGTGCCGGCACGACGACCGGCCTCCTGTCCGCCGCCAAAGATGCGCGGGCGCAGCGGCGTGCGGCTCTTAAGGTAGAGCGCGCCGGATGCCACGGGGCCGCCGATCTTGTGCGCGGCAACGGTCATAGCATCGACGCCCAGCTCGGTGACATCGAGCGGAATATGCAAGTACCCTTGGATGGCATCGGTATGAAACAGGGCGCCGGCAGCATGTGCGGCCGCGGCAAGCTCGCGGATGGGCTGCGCCACGCCGGTCTCGTTGTTGGCAACCATGATGCTCACGAGCGCCACGTCGTTGCCGAGCAGTTCGACAAGCGTGGCAGGCTCAATGTAGCCCATGCGGCAGGGCTGCACCAAGTCGACGGTAAAGCCGGCGGCACGCAGCAGCGGCAGGTTGTCCAGAATCGAATCGTGCTCGATGGCCGAAACGATTACACGATCGCGCTTGCGATCGCGCTGACGAGCACCCTCGGCAAGACCGAGCAGCGCCAGCTGGTTGGCCTCGGTGCCGCCGTTGGTAAGGATGATCTCGGACGGGCGAACGCGTGCGCCAAAGCTACGGGCGATCTCGCGACGAGCGACTTCTAGGCGTGCGGCGGCCTTGCGGCCAAGCGAGTGCAGCGAGTTGGGGTTGACGCCGGCAATCTCGCTGTCGTCGTACTCGCGCTGCGCAAGGAGCGCCTCGGCGCGCATGGGCGTCGAGGCGGCATAGTCAAGATTCACGGGTATGCGGTTTTGACCTGCGGTCATAAGGGTTTATGCCTCCTGTGCGGCCTCGTTGCCCAGCTTCTGCAGCAGCGCAACCTCGGCAGCGGGATCTTCGGACTTAAATACGGCGGAGCCGGCCACCAGAACATCGGCACCGGCCTTAACGACCTCGGCGATGTTTTTGGAAGAGATGCCGCCGTCGACCTCGATCATGGGCGACACGCCGTGGCGCTCACACATGGCCTTGAGCTCGTGCAGTTTGGCGATGGTGCCGGGGATAAAGCTCTGGCCGCCAAAGCCGGGGTTCACGCTCATGAGCAGCACCATGTCAACAATGTCGATGATGCTATCGAGCACGCAGACGGGCGTGGCGGGGTTGAGCACCACACCGGCCTTGACGCCGCGCTGCTGCAGATGCGTGAGCGTGCGGTGCAGGTGCGTGGAGGCCTCGTAGTGCACGGTGATCATGTCGGCACCGGCGTCGGCGTACCAATCGACCGTCTCGTCGGGGTTCGACACCATCAGGTGCGCGTCGACCGGCACATCGGTGGAGCGCTTGACGGCCTTAAGGATGTCAACGCCAAAGGTGAGGTTGCCGGTAAAGTGACCGTCCATAACGTCGAAGTGCACAAAGTCGGCGCCGGCGATTTTGTCGAGCTCGCCCTTGAGGTCGGCCATGTCGGCCGAAAGGACGGACGGAGCGATTTTGATGGAACCCATGGTAGAAGCCTTTCTGCGCTAGTCGGTGAGTCCGTAGAACTCTTGAGAAGGGACGCGTTCGGTAAGAATCTCGAGCGCCCTATCCAAAGTAACACCGTTGTAGAGCGTTTGCTCCACGGCAAAGGTGAGCGGAATGTCTACGCCCAGTGAACGGGCAAGTTCGCTGACGCTGCGGGCCGCGACGGCGCCCTCGACCACCATATGCGTGCGCTCCTGATACTCGTCGAGCGACACGCCGTGGGCAAACTCGTAGCCAAAGGTGCGGTTGCGTGAATGCTCCGAGGTGCAGGTGGCAATGAGGTCGCCCATGCCGGCAAGTCCCATACAGGTCATAGCTTGACCGCCGCGGGCGTGCACCAGACGGCTGATCTCGGCCAGACCGCGCGTCATGATAAGGGCAAGCGTGTTGTCGCCTGCGCCCGAGCCGGCGGAGATGCCGCACACGATGGCGATGACATTTTTCATGGCGCCGCAAACCTCGACACCGGTCATGTCTTGCGAGAGGTAGATGCGGAAGGCCGTGGACAGGAGCAGGTCCTTAAAGGTCTCCCCTATCTGCGGATTTTTGCTGGCGATGACGGCGGCAGATAGTCCGCCGCGGCAGATTTCCTCAGCATGGTTGGGGCCCGAAAGCGCCGCGACACGTGCTTCGTTGCCGATCTCGCTGGCGATGACCTCGCTCATGAGCAGGCCGGACTCGGGCTCAATGCCCTTGGTGAGGCAGAGCACCGGGGTATCGGCGGCGATAAAGGGCGCGGCCTGGTGGCACACGCTGCGAAGGTGCGTCGAAGGAACGGCAAAGATGATGGCCTCGGCGCCGTCGAGTGCCTGCATCAGCTCCGTCGTGGCGAAGACGTTGCAGGGCAGCACGTAGTCCACCAGATAGCGGGGGTTGCGATGCTCACCGTTAATGCCGGCGGCCGTCTGCTCGCTATGGGCCCACATGGTCACGCGCTCGGCTCGCGCAGCGGCAAGGCCGGCGACGGCGGTTCCCCAGGAGCCGGAGCCAATCAGCGCAACATTCATGACTCTCTCCTACTTATCGTCGGGCTCGGTGACGCGCTTGGTAAACGAGAGCTTGGACTCCTTACCGGTCATGAGCTTTTTGATGTTCGCACGATGGGCCCACACCACGGTGATACCGATCATCGCCATGCAAAACTTAAGTCCCAGGCTGCTGTACGGGAAGACCGCGCAGGCGGCGATGGGAAGACCAATGGCGGCGGCAAGTGAGCCCACCGACACGTACTTGGTAATGGCGACAGCCACGATAAACATTCCAAGCAGCGACAGGCCAATGGGCCAGTACCAAGCAAGAATCACGCCCAGGCCCACGGCGATACCCTTACCGCCGTGGAAGTTAAGGTAGGGAGAAAAGATGTGGCCCCACACTGCTGCCAGGCAGATGACGCCGAGCATCCAATCGCCGGGGGCTCCGGGCGCCATGATATTCGGCGGAAAACCATAGCCTAGATCGGCGATAAACGGACGCGCGATAATGACGCAGATGGCGCCCTTCAGGCAGTCGAGCAGCAGCGTGAGCGCGGCCACCTTGGGGCCGGCCACGCGCAGGGCGTTGGTGGTGCCGATGTTGCCGGAGCCTGCTTTGCGAATGTCCGTGTGGTTGAACACACGGCCCAGGATCAGGACTAACGGAATCGCTCCGATAAAGAACGAGACCACGGCGCAGATGGCGGTCAGCAGAATCGGATTATGCATCCTTTTGCTCCTTCTTCCTAAAGAAGAGTCGAATGGGCGTGCCAGAAAAATCGAAGGTCGAGCGCATACGGTTCTCGACGTAGCGCTGGTAGGTGTCGTTGACCAGGTCGCTGTGGTTTACGAAGAACGTGAACGTCGGCGGGTTGACGCCCGTCTGGGTCACGTAGTGCATGCGCAGGCGGCGCTTGCCGTCCACCACGGTATGACCGAACTCGCGCAGGTCGGTGAGGAACGTGTTGAGGCGCGAGGTGCTGATCTTTTGCGAACGCGTCTTCTCGGCGGCGTCGACCATCGCCCAGATCTTCTCGACACTGCGGCCGGTCAGGGCTGAGATGCGCAGGTACTGGGCCCAGGGAGCCATAACGCCCAGACGGCGGTTGACGGTCTCCATGCAGGCCTCGCGCTTGCGGTCATCATCGAGCAGATCCCACTTGTTGAGCAGCACCACGATGGCGCAGCCGCGCTCGATGGCCAAGCCCATGACCTTCTGGTCCTGCTCGGTAACGCCCACGGAGGCGTCGACGACGAGCAGCGCCACGTCGGCGCGGTCGATGGCGCGCAGGCCGCGGACCATGGAGTAGTACTCGATGTTCTCGTACACGGTGCTCTTCTTGCGAATGCCTGCGGTGTCGACCATGCGGTAGTGCTTGCCGTTACGCTCGACGACGGTGTCGATGGCATCGCGCGTGGTGCCGGCGATGTTGGACACGATGGAGCGATCGGCGCCCAGGATGCGGTTGAACAGCGAGGACTTACCGGCGTTGGGGCGGCCGATGATGGCCACATTCAGCGCATCGGGGAACGCGTCGGCGACCTCGTCCTCCTCCTCGGGCAACAGGGCTACGATGTCGTCGAGCAGGTCGCCCGTGCCGTGGCCGTGCAGGGCCGAGAGCGGCGTGGGCTCGCCGATGCCGAGCGAATAGAACTCCCAAATGTTGTCATTCTCGCGATCGGGGTTGTCGAGCTTGTTCACCAGCAGAAAGACCGGCTTGTCGCAGCGCTTGAGCATGCGAGCGACCGACTCGTCCTCCTCGGTGACGCCGGTGCGGCCGTCGACCACAAACAGGATGACGGCGGCTTCCTCGGCGGCGGCGAGGGCTTGGTCGCGGATGGACGTCGCAAAGACGTCGTCGCTCTTGAGCGGCTCGATGCCGCCCGTGTCGACGATGGTGAACTCGCGGCCGTTCCAATCGGCCGTGTGATACGAGCGATCGCGCGTGACGCCGCGGGACTCGTGGACGATGGCGTCCGAGGTCTGGGCCAGGCGGTTGACGAGCGTGGACTTGCCCACGTTGGGGCGTCCGACGACGGCGACGATAGGTTTCATCTGCTCTCCTTTAATGGGTAGGGTCAGTGGGAATAGTTGAATTGGCGGGCGTTATGCCAAGGATGTGCTCCAGGGTATCGAGCAGCTCATGCGGCATGGTCGACACCACATGAACCTCGGCGCCGCGACCGGTAAGGCTTGCGAGTAATTCGTCACGATGATACTCGTCAAGGGTCATACCGTCGGCGTTGAACATGAGCTTAGGCACAAAGAGCATAACCCCCGACAGGTCCTGCGGCAGTTGCTCCAAGATGTCGCAGGCGACGATGAGGCCGGTCACGTCCACGTTGCCGCCAAAGTAACGGTTTTTGATGGCCGTGACGGTACCGGCAAGGCCCTGCGGCGATTCCACAAAACGCGCCACCGTATCGCGCGCGCTGGCGCCCGAGAGGCACAGCAGGTGCTGGCCACGGGCGGCGATTGCCTCGCGGACGCGGGCCAGTCGCTCGGCGTCGGCGGCAAGCACATCGTCGGACTCGTCCAGATATGAGCGGATCATGCCGATGCCGTCGTAGTACTGCGGGTAACCGTCGTAAAAGTCCGCCTCGGGAGGATCGATGCCGGCGTCCAGATAGAACTCGTCGCTCATCTGGAAGGTGTGGCGGCCAAAGCGTTCGTAGGCACGATCCTGGTAGGGACGGATCACGGCAATAGTCTCGCGCGCCAGCTCGGGCTTGTCGCTGTAGGACCAGGTAAAGCGATTCTGGTGCTTGGTAAAGCCCAGCGGCACAATGCCCAGGCTCGTGATCTGCTCGTGCTCCTCGCAAAAGCGTAGGGTCTTTTGCAGTTCCTCACCGTCGTTCATGCCGGGACACAGTACGATCTGCGCGTGAATCTCGATGCCGGCGGCCATGATGGCCTCGAGCACGTCCATGCCGCGCTGGGCGTTGCGGCCCATCATGCGGCGGCGGACATCGGGGCTCACGGCGTGGACCGACACGTTCATGGGGCTCATATTGCGTTGAATGACGTTTTGAACATCTTCGTCGGTGAGGTTCGTGAGCGTGACAAAGTTGCCCTGCAAAAAGCTCAGGCGGTAGTCGTCATCGCGGATATAGAGCGTGGAGCGACCGCCCTTGGGCAGCATCGTCATAAAGCAGAACACGCAGGCGTTTACGCAGGTACGCATGCCATCGAAGATGGGGCCATCGAACTCCAGACCCCAGTCCTCGCCGGGAAAGCGATCGAGCTCAACGGGGGTGACGGTGCCGTCGCGCGGGTCGAAAACCTCCAGCTCGACGGTGTCGTCGTCTGCCTCCCAGAGCCACACGATCATATCGGTCAGTTGCTCGCCGTTGACCGTAAGCACGCGCATGCCCGGCTCGCTACCCACATCCCATGCGGGCGATTCGGGGCGCACGTTTTTAACGAGCGCGCCCTCACCCGGCTCGGGGTCGCGGCTGCGCCCGTAATCGGCCACCTCGGCGGCGTATGCGGGTACGGTCTGGTCCATGATTAGCGGCAAAGCTCCTTGATGCGCTCGACGGCGCGCTCGATGTGTTCTTGCGGGGTGGAGGCTCCGGCGGTGATGCCGATGTGGTGAGCGTCGGTAAACCACGCGGCCTGTAGCTCGGAAGCTTCCTCTATGTGATGTGTGCGCTCGCAGACATCGGCGCAAATCTGCGCCAGGCGGCGGGTGTTGCCCGAGTTCTTGCCGCCCACCACGACCATGCAGTCGCAGCGGTTGGCAAGTGCGGCTGCTGCCTGTTGACGCTCGCTCGTGGCGGCGCAGATGGTGTTGATCACGCGTAGTTCCTGCACGCGCGGGGTGATGGCAGCCACAACCTCGGCGAGGTTCTGCGCGGTCTGGGTGGTCTGCACGACGAGGCCCACATTGCCCTTGAGCGACAAGGCGTTGGCGTCGGCGGCACAGCTCACGACCTGCGCATCATCGCCGGCGTGACCCAGAATGCCCTCGACCTCGGGATGCCCCGGCTCACCCACGACGAGTACGCGATAGCCCTCGCGCACCAGCCGCTCGGCGGCCACGTGGACCTTCTTGACGTAAGGGCAGGTGGCGTCGAGCACGTTGAGGCCGCGCTTGCGGGCAGCATCGATGACCTGCGGAACCACGCCGTGGGCGCGGATGATCACGGTGCCGGTTGCTGCGTCGTCCAGGGTTTCGGCCAAGCCAACGCCTGCCTCAGCGAGCTCGCGTACCACGATGGGGTTATGGATGAGCGGCCCCAAGGTGTGGACCTGATCGCTCTCCCCTGCCTGCGGCGCGGCAGCCAGAGCCATGTCGAGCGCGCGCTGCACGCCGTAGCAAGTGCCGGCGTGGGCGGCGATCTCGATGGTAGGCGCGGTTGCCTGGTCGGACGCAGTCGCGGCGGTGTTCGTCACATTCTCGCTCATTGCTAAAACCTGCCCGGATGCTCGGCGCACAGCTCGTCTCGCATGGCGTAGACGCGGTTCATGGCCTCGGACTCAAACCATTCCAGGCGCTCCGTGCGCTTAAGCCCAGCCGGTGCGTCGGAAAGCGAGACGGCCTTGCCGGCGCGGATCCAGCACTTCTTGGGACGCATGATCTTTTTGCCTGCAGGCGTGATGTCGGACCAACCGCAGATGGCGAGCGGGTTCACAGGTGCCTTGCCCATCTGAGCGATGAGTGCAAAACCGCCGTGGACCTCGGGCTTGATCTCGCGCGAACGGATACGCGTGCCCTCGGGGAAGATCAGGACGTCCTCGCCGCGCTGCAAAGCATGCTGGGCAGCGCGCAGGCACTTCATGTCGGCGGTACCGCGCTCCACGGGGATGCCGCCAACGCGGCTAAAGGCCCAGCGCACAATCTTGCTCTTGGCGAACTCTGACTTAAAGATGGGACGAATGCGGCGACCGCCAAAGAACAGTGCCGTCTCTACAGCCAGGAGCTCGGCCATCGAGGTGTGGTTGCAGATGACCACGCTGCCGCGGCCGTCCTGGCGCTCAAACAGCAGATCGGCATCCTCGACCTTCCAGCGCCACATGAGCTTGGAGAAGGCCCAAAGGATGGCCATAACCACGACGACGGTGCCGCGGATGAGCGCCGGGAACTCGGCGTAGGGGGCGGTGTAATAGTCCTCTGGCGTCTGCTTAAACAGGCGCATGGGCTACCTCCTTTGGTTGATAAGGTCCTCGATTATCGAGACGACCTCGTCGATGGTGTGGGCGGTGGAGTCGACGTGCACGGCGTCCTCGGCGGGCACGAGCGGGGCGACCTCGCGGCTACTGTCGAGCTTGTCGCGCTGCTTAAGGGCGTCGAGGGTCTCGTCGACCTCGGCTTCGAGCTGCTCGGACGTGAGCGGCTGAGCATCGTTTTGGTGACGCTGCAGCACGCGGCGGCGGGCGCGCTCGCGCGGGTCGGCGGTCAGGAAGACCTTGACCTGCGCGTTAGGGAACACGACGGTTCCAATGTCGCGACCCTCGGCGACGATATCGCGGCCCTGGGCGGCGCGGCGCTGGGGTATGTGCATGGCGGCGCGCACGCCCGGGTAGGCCGAGACCTTGGACACGTTGGCGTCGACCTGCGGGGTGCGGATGGCGGCCGAAGCGTCCTGGCCGTCAATGGTCAGGCGCGTGTCCTCGCCGGTGCCGTTGGTAAAGCGGCTCTCGCTCTGCTCGGCGAGGGCGTCGATGGCCGCCTCGTCGTCCAGGTCGATGCCGCGCTCGACCGCGGCGAAGGTGACGGCGCGGTACATAGCGCCCGTGTCGAGCTTGTTAAAGCCCAGCTGGCGGGCGATCTCCTTGGCGATGGTGGACTTGCCGGATCCGGCGGGGCCGTCGATGGCGACGATCATGCAATGCTTCCTTTCGATGATTGACGTGCTGGTATGGTTCGCGGGCGTTGGGGCGCGGCGGGTTGCCTAGCCCGTGTATCGCTCGCGGTAGGTGTTGCGCTTGGGTGCGGAGCCGTGGCTGCCGTGGTGACGCGTGCGGCTGGCGGGCGTGTCTTGGGGCTTGTCGCCGTTGCGCTTTGCGCTCGCCTGTTTGGGCGGGATGCCACCGCTTTTGAGGATCTGCACCTCGCGGTCGGTGAGCTCGCGCCACGAGCCCTTGGCCACGTCCTTGAGCTCCAGGCCGGCAAAGTTGCAGCGGTGCAGACGGATCACCGGATGATGAATCTTGCTCAGCATGCGCTTGACCTGATTCTTGCGTCCCTCGCGGATGATGACCTCGACGGCAGTGGTGCCGGGCTTGACGCCTTGCGGCGCCACTGCCTCGGCCTCGCGCGCGTTAATGACACGGCAGATTGCCGGCTGGCACAGGCCGTCGTCGAGCTCGATGCCACGGCGGAGCGGTTCTAGATCGCGGTCGGTCAGTCGCCCGTCCACGAGCGCCTGGTAGGTCTTGTAGACGTGTTTGCTGGGGTGCAGCAGGTCCTGCGATAGGTCGCCGTCGGTGGTAAAGAGCAAAAGGCCCGTGGTGGCGCGGTCCAGGCGACCCACCGGGAAAAGTCCCGGAAAGCGGTCGCGGGGGACCAGGTCGGCCACACAAGGGCGCTCCTGCGGGTCGCTCATGGTGGTGAGGTAGCCGGTCGGCTTGTAGAGCATCAAGTACACGGCGCCCTGGTTGAGCTTGACGACCATGCCGTCGACCTCGATGTGGTCGCGGTCGACGTCGCCCTTGGTGCCCAGCTCGGTCGCGACCTGGCCGTTGACGGTCACGCGACCGGCGGTCATCAGGTCCTCCGCGCCGCGGCGGCTCGCCACGCCCGCGCGCGCCAAAAAGCGCTGCAGGCGCATGGTGTGCGGATAGACGGACTGGGCGTCGGTTGCGGGTACTGCGTTGCCCATGGCACGCGTCTCCCCTACTTCGTTAGTCCTCGTCATGTAAATCCTCCGAGGGGTCGTCGACGACCAGGGTCTCCAAGTCCTCGACTGCCTCAACATCTTCAACATCGGTATCGAGCAGTTCGCGCTCTTCGTCCAGGTCTTCGGCCTGCTCCTCGAGCGTGGACTGAATACTGCGGCCGCTCAGGCGCTCGCGGATAAACTGACGCGACTGCTCGTCGGGGGCAAACTGCTCCAGATCGGGCAGATCACGGGTGGAGCGCAGGCCGAATTTTTCCAAGAAGGCGTTGGTCGTGCCGTAGATGATGGCTTGACCGCGCTGGGGGTCGCGGCCGAGCTCACGCACCAGGCCCTTGTCGACGAGTGACGCAATGACGCCGTCGGAATTGACGCCACGGATGCCCTTGACCACCTCGCGCGTCACAGGCTGGTGGTATGCGATGACGGCCAGGGTTTCGAGCGCCGCTTGCGACAGCTTTTGCGTGTCCCAGCTCAGCACGTAGGCCTCGACCACGTCGTGGTAGGCGGGGTGAGTAAACAGGCGCCAGCCGCCGGCGACCTCGCGCAGCTGAAAGCCGCGGTTGGCCTCCTCATACTCAACCTTGCGCTCGGCGAGCAGCGACGCGCATTCGCCCGGGGCGATATCCAACGCACCTGCCAGCGCGGGTGCGCTCACGGGGTCGCTCGACACCAGCAGCAGCGCCTCGAGGGCGCCTTTGAGGCTGTTTGCCTCCAGCGTGGAAAGGGTTGACATGGTTGCGGCTCCTATTCGGTGAGCTCGGGGCCCTCGCCGGGCACATAGGCCTCGGCGCCCTCGACGCGGTTGATGCGGATGGTTCCAAAGATCTCGTCCTGGCTCAGCGTGAGCGAGCCGCGCTTGGCGAGCTCAAGCATAGCTAGGAAGGTGACGACGAGCTGCTCGGTGGTGGCATCGCCGTCCAGTAGCTCGCGGAAGGTGCAGGTTTGGTGCGTCATGGTAAAGCGGTCGACTGAGGCCACGGTCAAGTCGAGCGGTACGCGATGCGGCGCCACGTGCTCGGCCTCGAGCAGGAAGGTCTGTCGCTTGCCATCCAGGTCGGCGCAGATGACGGCTAGACCGCGCAGAGTAATGCCGGCCAGGTAGTCGGGCATAAGGCCAAGGAACTCAGGATCGGGGCCGGCCACACGCGGGTGCATGCGGCTTTCGGCCTGCATGCGGGCACCGAGGGCCGCAGCCGCGCCTTTAAACTGCTTGTAGGCGATCAGGCGCTGGATCAGGACTTCGCGCAGGGCGTCGCCGTCAAGCGTGCTGAGCTCCTCGAGGTCTTCGTCGAACTCGTCATCGTCGTCGGCTTTGCGCGGGGCCTCCTGCGGCACCAGCGAGGCGGCCTTAATGTCCAAAAGGGTTGCCGCGACCAGCAAAAAGTCGCTCGCCACGTCCAGGTCCAGTGCCTCGATGCGCTCGGCCTCGGCAAGGTACTGTTCGGCCACCTCGCTGATAGAGATGGCGCCGATATCTACTTTTTGGCGGGTTACCAGCTGCAGCAGCAGGTCGAACGGTCCGCTGTAGACCTGCGTCGACACGCGATACGACATCTTCGACCTCCTTTGACGGCGCCTTCGCGGCGCGGTTTGGGTGCATGTTGCGACCGTTTTGCACGGTCGACCTGTAAGTTTACCTTAGATGCCGGCGATTGCGAAGTTGAGCAGCTGTTCAGCAAGCGGATACACGGTAACGTCGAAATAGCGGCCGATCACATCGATGCCGGTCCACATGGGCAGCAGATACAGCACCAAGATGAGGATGGGCATGGCGTATTGCTGCAGACGGTAGTAGTTGGCGAGCGCCTTGCCCTTGAGGAAGGGCACGATGATCGATGAGCCATCGAGCGGCGGGATCGGGATGAGGTTAAAGAACGCGAGTGACAGGTTGACCACGATAAACGTGGCGCCGAAATTCATGATTTGTGATGTCACGGCAAAGGACATGCTGGCGTAGAGGTTGCCGTAGGTCAGGTGCATGAGGGCGGCCGTAAGACATGCCAACGCGATGTTCGATGCAGGGCCGGCTACGCTCACCAGGACCTCGTCGCGCTTGGGGTGCTTGAGGTTGTTGAGATAGACGGGCACGGGCTTGGCGAAGGCGAACACCGGGCCACCGGCGGCGAGCATGAGCAGCGGCAGGATGATAGTGCCAAACGGATCGATATGGTTGAGCGGGTTGAGTGACACGCGGCCGCGCGAACGGGCTGTCTTATCGCCGAGTGCCCAGGCCGCGGCGGCGTGCGCACTTTCGTGGATGACGATGCCCACGATGACGGCGACGGCGCTGGCGAGCAGGTTCATGATGTAGCTGCTGGACATGGCGCTCCCCTAGCGGACGCGGCGCGAGGCGCGCGTGAGCAGGTAGTCAGCTACAAACAGGATGACGGCCACGATGGCGTAATCCAAGCGGAAAACGCCGCCAAAGGGTGAGGTGATGACGCCGTAGCCGGCGATGGCGCTCGGCAGCGCGCGAGAAAGCTCAACGCCAAAGCCGACAATCTGCAGCTTGGCGGTCAGGCCGCTAAAGCACAGCAACACGGTCATCGCGCTCATAAAGATGCCGCAGATGCGACAGGCGATGGCGATGATGCTCATCGCCACGGCAGCGGCCTTACGAGAATTCACGCGCGGTCTCCTCTTCGATCTGGGTGGAAAGCTCCAGCCATTCGTCCTCGAGCTTGGGCAGTTCTTGCTTAAGGCCGTTATATTCCCCCAGCGCGGCATTGAACTTGTCCTGATCGGCATAAAGCTCTTCGCTCGCCATCAATTCCATAAGCTCGTCATAGCGGGCGCGCTTTTTGTCGAGCTCGGCCTCGATCTTCTTGAGCTGGTTGCGCACGCCCTTGAGCTTTTTGTTGAGCGCGGCGCGGGCCTGGGCCTCGGCGCGCTTTTGCTCCTTGGTCTTTTTGCCCTCGGCGGGCTTGGAGGCGGTGGCGGGGGTGTCGGGCTGGGCCGCGGTGACCTTAGCGGACTTGGTCGCGGCCGGTGCGCTCTCCCCTGCCGCATCGGCCGCGGCGCGGGCTGCGAGGTCCTCGCGCTTGTAGAGGTAGTAGTCGTAGTCGCCGTCGTAGACCGTGACCTTGCCATCGCGGATGTCAATGATGCGGTTGGCCACAGCGCGTACCAGGTGCTCGTCGTGGCTGATCAGCACGATGGTGCCGGGGAAGTTTTGCAGGGCGTTCTCGAGCATGTCTACCGAGTCGATGTCCAGGTGGTTGGTGGGCTCGTCCAGGCACAGGAGCGCCTCGGGGGCCACGAGCATCTTGGCAAGCGCCAGACGCGCCTTTTCGCCGCCGGAGAGGACACGGACCTGCTTCTCGATGGAGTCGTTGTCGCTAAATAGGAAGGCGCCCAGCAGGCTGCGCTGCTGCGGCACGGTCCACTTGGGCGTGACGGTGTCGATCTCTTGCAGGACGGTGTTGGACTCGGTCATGCCCTCGAGCGCGTGCTGGGCGTAGTAGGCCACACCCACGTTGGTGCCCAGGTCGCGGGTGCCGGTGGTGGGCGGTTCCAGGCCGGCGAGGATCTTCATGAGGGTGGACTTGCCGGCGCCGTTGGGGCCGACGAGCGCCACATGCTCGCCGCGGTAGAGCTTGAGGTCGATGTCACTGTAGATGTGCTTGTCGCCGTATGACTTGCAGACGCCCTCGAGGCCCACTACCATATCGCCCGAGCGCGGCGGGTCGGGGAACTTAAAGTCGATATGCTTGTGGCCCTCGGGCAGGATGACGAGCTCCTTTTTGATCTGCTCGATTTTGCGGATGCGCTCCTGGGCCTGGGCTGCCTTGGTGGGCTTGTAGCGGAACTTATCGACGAAGACCTGCATGTGGGCGATGTCGCGCTCCTGGGCGGCGCGCTTGGCGCGCATCTGCTCCAGGTTGTCCTCGCGCTGCTTGAGGTAGCTGCTGTAGTTGCCGGTGTAGGTGGTTACGCGACGGTTTTCGAGTGCGGCGACGTGGTCGACGCAGGCGTCCATGAAGGCGCGGTCGTGGCTGACGATGAGCACGGCGCCGTCGTAGTTGGCGATAAAGCCGCGCAGCCACTGGACGCTCTCGAGGTCCAGGTGGTTGGTGGGCTCGTCCAGGAGCAGCAGGTCGGGGTGGCGCAGGAAGAGCTTGGCCAGCGCGATGCGCATCTGCCATCCGCCCGAGAACTCGGAGCACGGGCGCTCAAAGTCGGTGACCTTAAAGCCCAAGCCGGACAGGATTTTACGGGCGTTGCTCTCGAGCTCGTAGCCGCCCAGATGCTCAAAGCGGTCCTGGACCTGGCCATACTCGTTAAGGAGTGCGTCGACGTCCTTCCCCTGTTCGGAGAGCTCGGTGATCTGGGCCTGCAGCTCGTTGGCGCGCTCGCCCATGCGGCGGATTTCCTTGGCAGCGGCCATGACCTCGGCGAGGATGGTGGAGTCCTTTTGCTCTAGGTTGGTTTCCTGCTCTAGGTAGCCCACCTGGCAGTCCTTGGCGTACTGGACCTGGCCGGCATCGGGGCTGTCGATGCCCATGATAATCTTGAGCATGGTGGTTTTGCCGGCGCCGTTGGGTCCCACGAGCGCGAAGCGCTCGCCGGGGTTGATCTGGAAGGACGCGCCGCTAAAGAGGACGCGTGCGCCGAAGCTTTTTTCGATCTTGTCGACCAGGAGGATCATGGTGCCGCCTTTGACCTTGTGTGCCTATATGAAAAAAGGCCCCAACTTGCGTTGGAGCCTCATTCAATGCTCGGGTGGAGACGAGGGGGATCGAACCCCTGACCTCTTGACTGCCAGTCAAGCGCTCTCCCAGCTGAGCTACGCCCCCGTGACGAGGAGATACTATAGGGGAAGTTTGCGCGACGTGCAAGGACTTTTTTGGTCAGATTCTAAATGCCTAATGATATAGGTAAGCGATGGCGGTGCCGGTGTGGACTTGGATCGTTGCGGTTGACCTGACGACGTTGCTGATACCCGTGTCGGCCAACAAGCACAGGGGGCTGTGATTTAGTTCCCACTCCAAGCCATGTTCGCTTGCCACCGTCCCAGGAGCAAGAGCGATGATAGAGAACGCCTTGCCTTCGGCGCCCTCAATGGTCCACGATTCGCCTCCGTGCAGAATGCGGGCCGTGGTCTCGTCTTCGGCAATCCAGACTGGGGCGTCATCGTAGCCCGCGAGCAAGCCCAGTACGGAAAGCGCCATATCAGGACGGCCGCCAGTGGCGCAGGTCGCAACCACTTCGGCACCCGGCCAGCGACGGCGGACGGAATCGAGCGCCAACGCAAGATCGGTATAGTCCTTGTACGGGTCATGGCGCTCAACTTCAAAGTCGGTGGCGGCATCGACTAACGCGCGACCCGCATCACTCACCGTGTCGGCGTCCCCTACATATACATCGCAGCCTAGGCCGGCGCCCAGCAGCGCGTCGAGCCCGCGGTCCACGGCGACAACGTGGTCACACTCCCCTGCTAGCCTACGCAACAGATTCGCGCTCGCTACCACGGGCGAGCCGCAGACCACTAATACCTTGCAAGCCACAGCCCTCGCCTAACCCTCAAACGAAAGCACGCGGGCCAGGTCAAGCTCCTCGTAGCTGTCGATAAAGATATCGCAGTTGTCGCGCACGTCCTCGCGCTTCATACGGCCGTACGAGTCATAGATGCCCACGCGCTTAAAGCCCTCGGTGCCAGAGCTCTTTAGGCCAAAGACGGCGTCTTCAAACACCCACGGGCGCTCAAACTTGTGCCCATGGCGCTCCTCCAGGCGGCGCAGCGCCAGCTCGTACACATCGGGGAATTGTTTGGAGCGTCCTGCCTCGCCCGTGGTGGTAACAAACTCCATGTAAGCGTCGAGCCCGGCACCAGCGAGCGCGGACTGCACCAGCTCAGCCGGCGTGGACGTAGCCACGCACATGGCAATGCCTGCCGCCTTCGCCTGCTCCAAAAATGCCAGGAGACCCTTGCGCGGCGGCACCTTGGAGTACCCATCAATCAGAATATTGCTCAGCTCGCGGTACAGCTCCTCGCCATTCGCGCCAATACCCCAGGTGTCGTGGTAGGCCTGGCATTCGTCCTCGAGCGAAAGATGCTCAAACTGGGCAAAATCGTCCACCGTCACGTCAACTCCGTGGCGGTGCAATAACTCGGGCTGGGCATAAGCCCAAACGGGTGTGCTATTAACCAAGGTGCCATCGCAATCGAAAATAAAAGCAACCTTGGGAGTGGCGGTATGGGGCATAAACGAACCTTTCGATACCAAATGGTAAACATCCTGCTAAAAACGTTTTACCAAACGTCAGCAAAACAATTTTGAAACCCAAATTGGTAAAACTGTCAAGAGTTTTACCACGGCAATTCTGCCAGTGGTATAAACATGTCGCTTACCGATTAAACGCACCCGCAAATCCGCTTTCGTCCATAAAACTAACGCACAGGTGTTATCGTAGTTTCTGCCGAAAGTTCCACCGAGCACGCGAGGTGGAACGAATCATAGAACTATCGCCGTCCCTTCGATTCGTGCAGCCTTGGACCTTTCGCATCTAGTCACCAAGGCAACACGCTGCCGCGTCATGATGGGATCAAACGTGAGCGATACAAAGCTAAAACCCGCAACCAAAAAGCCAGCTACCCGAAAAGCCGCCCCGCATGCGCCGGAGCTCACCAAAGACGATGTCTATCTGTTTGGCATCGGTACGTGGGAGCGCAGCTGGGAAAAGATGGGCGCGCACCCCGACACGCAGAACCGTACGCGCGGCTGGCGTTTTTGCGTTTGGGCGCCCGACGTAAAGAGCGTTCACGTCATTGGCGAATTTAACGACTGGGATGAGCAGGCCAACCCGCTGGTGCCCGTGCATACGAGCTCTATTTGGGAAGGCTTTATTCCTGGCGCCGAGCAGGGCCAGCTCTATAAATATCTCATCGAGACCAACGAGGGCGAAAAGCTCTACAAGGCCGATCCGTACGCCTTTAAGGCAGAGTGCCCTCCGGGTACCGCCAGCATGCTGTGGACCCTCGATGGCTACAAGTGGAACGACGCCACATGGCTCAAGCGCCGCGCCAGCCACAACCACATGTCGCAGCCCCTTAACATCTACGAGGTGCATATTGGCTCGTGGAAGCGCCACGGCGACGCGCCGCAGGGCGAGCCCGACGAGTACGGCAATTACCCCGGACCCATGGACCCCTTCCCCGCGCAGCGCGGTGAGTTTTACACCTACGACGACCTGTCGGTGGAGCTCGTAGACTACGTCCGCGACATGGGCTATACGCATATCGAGGTCATGCCGCTTATGGAGCATCCCTTCGATGGCTCCTGGGGCTACCAAACGACCGGCTACTACGCCGCCACGTCGCGCTACGGCAACCCCCAGCAGCTCATGCACTTTATCGACGCGTGCCACGAGGCAGGCATCGGCGTGATCATGGACTGGGTACCCGGCGGTTTTTGCGCCGACTCCCACGGCCTTGCCACCTTTAACGGCCACATGCTGTTTGAACACGAGATTCACCCCAACTGGGGCACGCACAAGTTTGACTTCGCCCGCGGCGAGGTCCGCTCCTTCCTGGTCTCCAACGTGCTGTACTGGCTCGAGAACTTCCACGTAGACGGCATTCGCATGGACGGCGTGTCCAGCATGCTCTACCTCAACTTTGGCATCGACGATCCCGGCCAAAAGAAGTTCAACAAGTACGGTACCGAGGAAGACCTGGACGCCAGCGCGTTTATCCGCCAGGTCAACTGCGCTGTTGAGGCACACTACCCCGACGTGATGATGATGGCCGAGGAGTCTACCGCGTGGCCGCTTGTGACCTATCCGCCGCAGGACGGCGGCCTGGGCTTCCACTACAAGTGGGACATGGGTTGGATGAACGACACCCTGCACTACATGCAGACCGATTTTCCGTGGCGTCCCGGCAACCACGGCCTGCTCACGTTCTCCATCATGTACGCCTTTACCGAGAACTTCATCTGCCCGCTGAGCCACGACGAGGTCGTGCACGGCAAGTGCTCGCTCATCGGCCGTATGCCGGGCGACTGGTGGCGCCAGTTTGCCGGGCTGCGCACGCTGGCCTTCTACCAGATGCCACACCCCGGTGCCAAGCTCAACTTTATGGGCAACGAGATTGGTCAGTTTATTGAATGGCGCTACTACGAGTCCATCCAGTGGTTCCTGACCGAGGAGTACGAGACTCACCGTCATCATCAGGCGTTTATCAAGGCGCTTAACCACATGTACACCGCCGAGCCCGCTCTGTACGAGCGCGGCTACACCGACGACGGCTTTACCTGGATCGACGCGGACAACTCCAAGCAGTCCATTGTGAGCTTTGTGCGTCAGGGCGAGGACGTCGATGACGACCTGGTGATCCTGATCAACTTTGATCCGGCGAGCTATGAGAGCTTCCGTGTGGGCGTGCCGCGCGAAGGCGATTGGGAGGTCATCTTCGATTCCGACCGTCCCGAGTTTGGCGGCAGCGGATACGCCGGCGAGGAACCCTACACCTGCTCGAGCGAGCCCTATCCCTGGAACGGGCAGATGGACTCCATCGAGATTAAGGTGCCCGGCCTGGCAGGCGTGGTGCTTAAGCGCCGCGGCCCCAGCAGCTATAAGCCGCCTGTGGTTGAGGCTCCCAAGAAGGCGACGCGCAAGCGTGCGTCTTCGGTGAAGCCCAAGCCTGCGGCTGCTAAGAAGGCTCCGGCCAAGGCGAAGGCTGCCAAGCCCGCTGCCAGGGCTTCGGCCAAGTCCACCACGGCCAAGAAGGCGGTCACCAAAAAGACTGCTCCCAAGGCCACGGCAGCTGCTGTTAAGGCTCCTGCCAAGAAAGCGTAACAAAGCCGTTACAGCTGCAATTACCCGTCCCGCGGGGGCGTAGGATACAAGTCATAACCGTTCCGGGAGAAACATCCCCGGGGGAAAGGAACGTATGAATAAGATCTTCGACAACAAGCAGGAGTTTACCGAGCTCTATCGCGATGCCGTCATGAGCATTAGCGGCAAGAGCGTCGAGGCCGCCAGCGACCTCGACCGCTTTAACGCCCTGGCCAAGCTCGTAGCCGAGAAGGCACGCACCGTTGCCACCAAGAGCGACGCCCGCGTCACCGCCGAGGGCAAAAAGCGCGTGTACTACTTCTCGATCGAGTTTTTGATCGGCCGCCTGCTCGACAACTACCTACTTAACTTTGGCGTGCGCGACATGGTCGCCGAGGCGCTCGACGACATGGGCTTTGACCTGTCCGTCATCGAGAACCAGGAGCCCGATCCGGCGCTGGGCAACGGCGGCCTGGGCCGTCTGGCCGCATGCTTCCTGGATTCCATGGCAGCCGAGGGCATTGCCGGCTACGGCAACGGCATGCGCTATCGCTACGGCTTGTTTAAGCAGGAGATCGTCAACGGCAGCCAGGTCGAGGCCACGGACGAGTGGCGCACCCACGGGTATCCCTGGGAGGTCCGTCGTCAGGACAAGGCCGTGACTATTAAGTTTGGTGGCCACGTCGAGGGCTTTGAGGAGAACGGCCGCACGTTCTACCGCACGGTGGACACGCAGGATATCCTGGCCGTCCCTTATGACATCCCCGTCGTGGGCTATGCCGGCGAGACCGTCAACAAGCTGCGCGTCTGGGCCGCCGAGCCGGTCGAGGAGCACTTTGACCTTGAGGCCTTCAACCGCGGCGACTATGCCCTGGCCGATGCTGAGCGCGCCGAGGCCGAGGCCATCAGCGCCATCCTCTACCCCAACGACGCCGGCGAGCACGGCCGTCTGCTGCGTCTGAAGCAGGAGTACCTGTTTGTCTCGGCCGGCATCTACAGCCTGCTCGACACCTTTGAGAAGGAGCACGGCGAGAACTGGGAGCTGCTGCCGCAGTTTGTGGCCATCCACACCAACGACACGCACCCCGCCATGTGCGGTCCCGAGCTCATGAGTATCCTCATCGACGAGAAAAAGCTCGAGTGGGAGGACGCTTGGAGCATCGTGACGCAGGTCGTGAGCTACACCAACCACACCATCCTGCCCGAGGCCCTGGAAAAGTGGCCCATCGGCATGTTCTCCAAGCTCCTCCCCCGTGTGTACCAGATCATCGACGAGATCAGCCGTCGTTGGCACGAGTCGTTCGACACCACGCAGGAGGGCTGGCAGGAGCGTCTGCGCCAGACCGCCATCCTGTGGGACGGCGAGATTCGCATGGCCAACCTGTCCGTGATCTGCAGCCACAGCGTCAACGGCGTGGCCAAAATCCACTCCGACATCATCAAGAACATCGTGCTCAAGGACTTCTATGCCCTGACGCCCGAAAAGTTCAACAACAAGACCAACGGCATCTCGCACCGTCGCTTCTTTGCCGAGGCCAACCCCACCTACGCCAAGCTCGTGACCGAGGCCATTGGCGACGGCTGGCTGAAGGACGCCTTTGAGCTGGAGAAGCTCAAGGAGTTTAAGGACGACACCGAGTTCCTGAAGGCCGTGGGTGCCTCCAGGCGCGCCAACAAGGAGCGCCTGGCCGCCTACGTTAAGGCCGAGACCGGTCTGGTCATTGACCCCAACACCGTCTTCGATGTTCAGGTTAAGCGCTTCCACGCCTACAAGCGTCAGCTCATGAACATCATGAAGGTGATGGACATCTACAACCGTCGCATCGCCGATCCCAACTTCCACGTGACGCCGACGACCTTCATCTTTAGCGGCAAGGCTGCCTCGAGCTACACCTTTGCCAAGGAGACCATCCGCCTGATCAACTCCGTGGCCGAGGTCATCAACAATGACCCGCGCGTGAACGAGGTCATGAAGGTCTGCTTTATCCCCAACTTCCGCGTGAGCAACGCCCAGCTCATCTACCCCGCCGCCGAGATTTCGGAGCAGATCTCCACGGCCGGCAAGGAGGCCTCGGGCACGTCCAACATGAAGCTCATGATGAACGGCGCCATTACGCTGGGCACCCTCGACGGCGCTAACATCGAGATCGCCGACCTGGCCGGTCGCGAGAACGAGGCCATCTTTGGTCTGACCGCCCCCGAGGTCGAGCAGCTCTGGGCATCGAACAGCTACTTTGCGTGGGATACCCTCAACGGCGACCGTGAGCGTCTGGGCCGCGTGATGGACGAGCTCAAGGACAACACCTTTGCGGGTCTTTCGGGCAACTTTGAGAGCATCTACAACGAGCTCATGAACACCAACGCCACCGC